>JAFPEE010000213.1 GCA_017389705.1 Prevotella sp. | reverse complement strand
TATATCAGCATTCACCGAAAACAAGACACAAGCCGCTTCTTGTACTACTTCTTTCTCTGTCTATGTAAATCTTTCAAAGAACTCGTTTCTAGTGTGCTCAACCAGGGGTAATCCCTGAAAGCGGGTGCAAAGGTACAACTATTTTTTCATTCCACCAAATATTTCGAAGAAAAAAAGTGTTTAAAATACAAAAAAAATACAAGACTTGACTCAAATCAATCACAACACCTCTATATACATTATTTATTATATATTATAAGAGCGCCCGAGTTGTTTCTTCCAGTTTTTCTTTCCACCTCCAAAACCAGTCCCCTGATTCCTCGACGCCACTGAACCGTTTTTTACTATTTGTGGCATTTTCTTCGTCGAAAGTTTGGAACTTTCGATTTTATTTCTTATATTTGCAGCATCGCTCGTACTTGTGAATGCAAGCGGCCCATAGCCGAGCGACCCCAAGAGAGGGTTAGTGAGCGATCTTATATATGAGAAAGACGTTTTCGAACGTCTGTCGTTGTGAGCCAAGAACTTCGCAAACTCTTAACATCACAGCAGGCAGATGACAACCGAGACGTCTACGTTTGGTACGTTTCTATATACATATATTTATATAGTCCGTGCTGGCGTGGGCTAACTGCGTTGTCTATCCTGTGTGATGTGGGCAATGCGAAGGCCTTTGGCTCCAGGATGGGCAAAGAAACAGACACCTACGCCTTTTTTGTATCATAAGCTGAACCTAAAACAATATGTTTAACTGCCGAATCAGGGGTGTTTGCAGGTTTATTTTTGGAGAAAATGGTAAGATATATGAGTTTTGGCAGACTCCTATCTAAAGTTCTCTATTATAGTATAATAATTTTATTTGTGATAATTATAGTCATATCAGGGTTATGTATACTTAAATTGTTATATCCATCAATATCGATAGAGAGCTATGCTGAATCTATTACTGCTATAACAGCTTTATGTGCATTTGCAATTACATGTAAAGAGTATTTCTCAATAAAAGATTCTAAAAAGGCACAGGTTTTTTCGGAATATAACAAACGTTATTCTGAAGATTCTAATATAGTAAAAGTTGTACAATATCTTAATGCCATTGATAAAGATGGATGCATAAACAATCCATCTCGTTCCAAACCGTCAAATTATGAAGTAGAAATGTTTATGCGATTCTTCGAAGAACTTGATTTACAAATAAGATACAAGCGCCTAGAAGAAAAGGATGTCTTTGACCTCTTCTGTTATTATGCTGACAAGTTAAACCAAGACTCAATACTCTCTAGTTTAGGTGTAACAGATATAAATGAAAATTGGGATGATTTCTGTAACCTTATAAAAAGATACAATGATTATAGAAAAAGAACTTAAGACAAATACAATATGAAACGACTACTATTTTTGGCAGCAATGTTCCTGTGCTGCATGGCAACTTCGTTTGCTCAGTTTAGCGGATCAGGGTCGGGAACCGAAAATGACCCTTATCTGATTTTGAATCCGATTCAGTTGAATCAGATGCGCAATTTCTTAAATAAAAAGGTATATTTCAAGTTAATGGCCAACATTGACATGAAAGAATTTCTTGAAGATGAAAATCCAACACAAGGCTGGCAACCTGTGGGAACACGGTCTGCACCATTTAAAGGTGTTCTTGACGGAAATGGAAAGACCATATCAAATTTGTGGATTAATCGAACAAATACAGAACTAATAGGTTTAATTGGTTATGCTCAAAGCTTAGAAATCCAGGATTTAACATTGTCTCAGATTTCTATATATGGTAAAAATTTGGTAGGTGGTTTTTGCGGTGCAGGTGAATGTGTTATTTCTAATTGTAATTTAAGCGGTATAATCCAAGGTGGTTCTTATGTAGGCGGATTTTTAGGTACGGGGAATTTTAGTTTTAGTGACAATTTTTCATCTGCAGATGTTATTGGAAGTGATGATTATATAGGTGGTTTTGTGGGGAAGGCTTATAACGATGGGAATAAAACAATAACTCATTGTCGGTTAAATAATTGTGAGATTAATGGAAAGAATTATGTAGGAGGTCTTGTTGGTTATTTCAAAGAAGGAGATGTGTCATCTTGTTTCGTATATTCAAAAGTTAGTGGAAATGATTATATTGGAGGGCTAATAGGATTTGGTATCCAAAATGTTTTCATCTCCCAAAGTGGCTTTGGTGGGTCTATTAATGGTAACAACTTTGTAGGTGGAATTATGGGTGAAGGAAATTCTGATGACCGACCAATATCAGTATCAAATAGTTTTTCAATTGGTGACATTATGTCATCAGGTTCTTATGTTGGAGGAATAATCGGGAAGTGTACATGTTACTTTAGTCAAGTAATTAGTAATAGTTACTACAATGGAAATATTCAGGGATACTCATATGTAGGAGGCATTGTTGGATATGGAGGAAATACGAGCAGGTGTTATTCAAAAGGGGGAATTGTTGGTTATAACAAAGTAGGAGGACTTGCTGGTACAGTATTTAGATACGGTTCTACAAATAGTCACGGGGGTATTTCTTATTCTGTAGCTATTAACGATTACGTGAAAGCTACAGATGATGAAACTGCTCGAATTTCAGTATCTAACATACTTCCTCAAAATGGTTCTGAGAAGGAAAATAAGTCATATAATCGTACGATAGTAATAAGTCGCGGTGTTGCACAAGATGTTGAAGATGATGCTCAAAATGGCACTGGAGTTAGTGCGACAACTTTAAAACTGAAAGCAACTTATGTTGCTATGGGATGGGACTTCAACGATATTTGGGAGATTCAAGAGACAGAATGTTATCCTTATTTCCAATCGCAGACAGCACCGCCCGTGATTACATCGCAGGTCGTTTCAGGTTCAACGACTGTTAGCGGGAATTGCGTTTCTGGAGGAATAATTACTTTAGAAATTGATGGAGTAAAACAACAGACTGTCAGTAACGGAAATACCTTTTCTTTCACCGTAAGTCCGCTCCAAGTAGGACAGGGAATAAGGGTTTCTGCTAAAGCTGAGGGTAAAGAGCCATCATATTACGCAATGGCAACGGTATCATTCATGGGCAAGGGCACAGAATCAGACCCTTACCAAGTTTATACGGCAGGAGATTTAAAGGAGGTCTATCGGAAAGGATATTTTAAACTTATGAATGATATAGATTTGACTAGCTATATCAATACTTATGGAACTGGCGAAGGATGGGAAGCAATTGGCAGAGATGGTAGTGAAACTATCTATTTTGATGGTAATGGGCACAAGATAAGTGGACTTTGGTGTAATACTACTCGTGATAATACGGGATTATTCTCTTGTTTTGCCAATGGAACGATTAAGAATCTGACCGTTGAAACGGCAAGTGGAAAACAAGTGAAAGGTGGAAAATATACAGGCATTATCATTGGTAAGCTGATTAATGGCGAAATAACGAATTGTAAGGCATTTGGTACGGTTGCCGATGGTACGCCTGTTGGCGGTATGATAGGCAAGTTAGATGGAGGTAAACTTCTGCGTTGTCAAACTGATGTTACCATCAATGTTACAGGAGGAAATTCATATGTTGGAGGCTTGGCTGGTGAGATTACTGGTGATGTGGAAGAATGTCTGAGCAACGGAACACTTACTGCAACAGGATCCAATTCATATGTTGGTGGCTTGGTTGGTTTGGTCAATAGTGTCTCAAACATAACGAACTGTTATAGCAATGCAAAGGTCTCTTCCTCCTATAATGCCGCAGGACTTGTTGCATATAATTATGGAGTTGTGGACAAGTGCTATGCAACAGGTGACTTGTTTAGCAATAACTATGGTGCAGGAGTCATTGGATATAACGACGGAGCAGGTGCTGTTGTAAAGAACTGTGCAGCTATGAATATAAAGATAGATTTGACATACGAATCGCAGTCAGGTATGGGCGGTGGCTACGGACAGCGCATTATAGGTGGCATCAAGAATGGTGCCCCTGCACCAGAAATGAATAACTATGCGTTGAAAGATATGCAAGTTTCACTAAACGGCATTCCCCAAAAAGTTTATGATGATATTATGAATGGTGTATCAAAAACAGGTGGTGAACTAGTAAAAGCAGCAACTTACCAAACTTTAGGATGGGATTTCTCTGAAACATGGCAAGCTGACGAAATATCGTATCCTTCACTGAGGAAAAACATAGCAGAAGTAAGTGCTCCGCCTGCTCCTTGTATAACGGCCGACGATAAGGCACGTGGGTATGGTGATAATAATCCGGAGTTGACTTATCACGTAGATGGATCTTTGGAAGGTACACCAGAGCTGGTTACTGATGCAACTCGATTCTCAAATGTGGGAAGCTATGAGATAGTTGTCAAGAGAGGAACTGTTACAGGAAACTATACTTCAAAGAACGGTGTACTAACTATTTCTAAAGCTCCCCTTACTATTAGTGTTGGTAGTTACTCTATAAAGCAAGGCGAATCTTTGCCCACTTTTACTGTTAAATATGATGGATTCAAGAACGATGAGTCATCAGCAGTCTTGATAAAACAACCAGTCATTAGCTGCGAAGCAACAGGAAACAGCGCGCCTGGTGTTTATCCAATTACTGTAAGTGGTGCAGAGGCCCAGAACTATGAGATATCGTATGTGGCAGGAACGCTCACAGTTACAGAACGTCCCAGCTATAAACTTATATATCTTGTTGATGGTGCTCCTTATAAAACATTCTCCATACAGGAAGGGGCTAACATCACTCCAGAGCCTGCACCTACTAAGGAAGGTTATACTTTCTCTGGCTGGAGTGAAATACCTGAAACAATGCCTTCGCATGATGTGACCGTTACTGGCACATTCACAGTAAATAAGTATAAGTTAATCTACAAGGTAGATGGTGCTGACTATAAAACCTATGAGGTTGAATATGGAACATCCATTACCCCAGAGCCCGCACCGACGAAAGAAGGATATTCGTTCTCTGGCTGGAGTGACATTCCCGAAACAATGCCAGCACACGATGTGACGGTAACGGGTACGTTTACTGCCAGCAAGTATATACTCAGCTATGTCGTGGATGGCTTCGAGTATAAGAAATACGAGATGGAATATGGAGCACCTATCACACCTGAAGCAGAACCAGTGGCAGAAGGCTTTACCTTCAGCGGTTGGAGCGAGATACCTGAAACGATGCCTGCTCACGACGTAACTGTTACCGGCTCGTTTACAATTAATCAGTACACCATCACCTATATGATAGACAACGAGGTGTATACGACAGAAAAGGTGGATTATGGTTCGACGATTATGCCTCCAACACCACCAAGTCGTGAAGGATACGACTTCGCTTGGGGCGACTATCCCGAAACTATGCCTGCCTATGATATTACGATTTATGGTACATACACGACAGGTATTGATGCCATCATAGCAGGTGAAAATAACAATGCTAAGATCTTTACTATTGACGGCAAGCAGTTGGATAAGCCTCAGAAGGGAATCAACATTATCCACATGAGTGATGGTACAGTCAAGAAAATAGTAGTATCGTGGTAGTTAATACTCTGGACGAAAAAATATTTTCTTCGGACGAAATGAAAATTTCTCCGAACAGAAAATAAATTACTCCGAAAGTATTCCCAAATAACCCAGGGTTATTGAACAATAAGGGTGCCTTATTTAAAGACAAGCGTTCCTTAATTTGCAATAGCCTTGGGTTATTGCTGAACAAGGTGCCATTAATGATGGTCCCGAGCGATTAATTGAAAAAAATTTTTTTCGTGATTTTGCTGCCACGCTGCCACGGATCTTTCGGAAGGCCTATGTGTAAAGGCGTTCCGGGGCGTGGCAGCAACGTGGCAGCAAATGGCGAAAACAGCCTAAAATATGCCTTGTTTTCAGGGAACCATGTCACTTTTGCCTCATCGAGATAGTCTCTTTGAGTCATTCAAATAATCTAAATGAGTTAAAGAAATAATCCCTTTACCCCCAAAGGAACTATTCGGATGAGTCGTCCGGACTATCTGAATGAATGAAAGGTGACTTGGTTATAATATATCTGTACTTCATGTTGCAAAATTACAAATAAAATGCAAGTTTCTGATAAATATTCCTTAGAAAGTTTGGTTATATGCAAGAAAATGTATAATTTTGCAGCCGATTTGAATAAATATACCGGCTATGAAAGTTAAAAACGACCGTTTGGAAGCGCTGCGGATGATTATCTCGAGTCAAGAACTGGGTAGTCAGGACGAGTTGCTGGAAGCCCTGAAGAGAGAGGGTTTCCAACTGACCCAGGCTACGCTGAGCCGCGATCTGAAGCAGCTAAAGGTGGCCAAGGCTGCCACTATGCGGGGCAACTATGTGTATGTCCTGCCCAACGACACGATGTACAAGCGAGTATCGACTCCTCATTCCGTCCGTGAGATGATGCAGGTACCAGGGTTCCTTAGCATCAACTTCTCCGGCAACATGGGAGTCATCAGGACACGCCCTGGATATGCAAGTTCTATTGCATACAACATAGACAACAATCATGTTGACGAAATCTTAGGTACCATCGCAGGCGACGACACCATCTTCATCGTCATCAAACAAGGAGTGACCAAGAACGAGGTCATTGAAGCGCTGAGCGAGGTAGTACCCAATATGAAATAAAGAAAATGGAACAAAAAGAAGAAATTGAAGTGTTTGTGGCCGGCCCTGAGCATGAGGTCTACGTTGACACCATTCTGCAGACCATTGCCGATGCGGCCAAAGTGCGTGGAACAGGTATTGCCAAACGTACCCATGAGTATCTGGCCACCAAGATGAAGGAGGCAAAAGCTGTCATAGCCCTTTCCGGTGACCGTTTCGCAGGCTTCAGCTATATCGAGACATGGGGTAACAAGCAATATGTGACGACCTCGGGTCTGATAGTCCATCCCGACTTCCGCGGTCTGGGTGTGGCCAAGAAAATCAAGGATATGACGTTCTCGCTGGCCCGTACCCGCTGGCCGCATGCCAAGATTTTCTCGCTGACAAGTGGCGCTGCTGTGATGAAGATGAACACCGAGTTAGGCTACCAGCCGGTGACCTTTGCCGACCTTACTGACGACGAGGCTTTCTGGCGTGGCTGTGAGGGTTGCGTGAATGTGGATGTACTGCATCGCACAGGTCGTAAATACTGCATTTGCACCGCTATGCTGTACGACCCCGAGGAGCATCTGCCCGCCAAGATTCCCGAAGAGGTCATCGAGCGCATCAAGGCACTTGACGAGAAGTAAGAAGACAAGATAGTAATAAGGTAAAAACAAAAATATTAAAGATATGGCAAACAAGAAAGTAGTAGTAGCTTTTTCCGGTGGTCTTGACACCAGCTACACCGTCATGAAACTGACTCAGGACGGATGGGATGTTTATGCAGCATGCGCCAATACTGGCGGTTTCAGTGCTGAGCAGTTGAAAACCAACGAAGAGAATGCATATAAGTTAGGTGCCAAGGCATACGTGACACTGGACGTAACGCAGGAGTATTACGAGAAGTCGCTGAAGTACATGATTTTCGGCAATGTGCTACGCAACAACTGCTATCCTATCAGCGTCAGCTCAGAGCGTATTTTCCAGGCCATCGCCATTGCCCGCTATGCCAAGGAGATTGGCGCCGATGCCATCGCCCATGGAAGTACGGGTGCCGGCAACGACCAGATCCGCTTTGACATGACCTTCCTCGTGATGGCCCCTGGCGTAGAGATCATTACCCTGACACGCGACAAAAAGCTGACGCGTAAGGAAGAGGTTGACTTCCTGAACGAGCATGGATTCTTTGCTGACTTCACCAAGCTGAAGTATTCCTATAACGTAGGTATATGGGGTACCTCGATTTGTGGTGGCGAGCTGCTCGACCCCACACAAGGTCTGCCCGAAGAAGCTTACCTGAAGCACGTTACTGCCAAGGAGCAGGAGTCGCTGTTGAAGATAGAATTCAATAAGGGTGAGATTGTCGGCGTGAATGGCGAGAAATTTACTGATAAGGTCAAGGCCATCCAGAAGATCGAGGAGATTGGCGCCAGCTATGCCATTGGCCGTGACGCCAACGTAGGCGATACCATCATCGGCATCAAAGGTCGTGTAGGTTTCGAGGCTGCAGCTCCCAAACTCATCATCGAGGCACACCGCCTGCTGGAGAAATCTACCCTCTCCAAGTGGCAGCAGTACTGGAAGGACCAGGTAGCCAACTGGTATGGCATGTTCCTGCACGAGAGCCAGTATCTGGAGCCCGTTATGCCCGACATCGAGGCTATGCTAACCTCAAGCCAGCGCAACGTTACCGGTACCGCTATTCTGAAGCTGCGCCCCTATGGTTTTGAGACAGTAGGTATCGACTCGTCCAATGACCTCACTAAGAGCAAATTGGGTGAATATGGCGAGACGCAGACTGGTTGGACTGCCGACGAGGCCAAGGGTTTCATCAAGGTCAGCTCTACCCCTCTCCGCGTTTACTACGGTATCCATAAAGACGAAAAGAGATGATCAGAGTAGGCATATTAGGTGCTGCAGGCTATACGGGCGGAGAACTGATCCGCCTGCTGCTGAACCATCCTGAGGCAGAGATTGTCTTTGCCAACTCAGAGAGCAATGCTGGCAATCTGGTGAGCGATGTACACGAGGGATTGCTCGGGGAAACCGAGCAACGCTTTACAGCAGAGATGCCCTTCGACCAGGTGGATGTCGTCTTCTTCTGCTTCGGCCACGGCAAGAGCGAGCAGTTCCTCAAGGTGCATACCATCCCCGCCAAGGTTAGAATCATCGACCTGGCACAGGACTTCCGCATCAAGGGCGACCACGACTACGTCTACGGCCTGCCCGAAATCAACAAGGCCGACATTCAGCAAGCCCAGCATGTGGCCAACCCTGGCTGCTTTGCCACCTGCATTCAGGTTGCCCTGCTGCCTGCCGCCCATTTGAACATCTTGAAGGAAGACGTCAGCGTCAATGCCATCACAGGCTCTACAGGAGCAGGACAGAAGCCAGGTGCCACCACCCATTTCTCGTGGCGCAACAACAACCTGAGCATCTACAAAGCCTTCTCCCACCAGCATCTTGCCGAGATACGCCAGAGCCTCAAGCAAGTGCAGGGCTATCTGGACGCCAGCATCGACTTCATCCCCTATCGCGGCGACTTCACCCGAGGCATCTTCTGCACCTGCGTCATCAAGACAAAGGCTCCTGCAGAGGACATCATCGAGACCTATAAGGAGTTCTACAAGGACGCTGCCTTCACCCACTATAGCGACAAGGCCATCGACCTCAAGCAAGTGGTCAACACCAACAAGGCGCTGGTCCATGTCGACGCTTTCGATGGCAAGATACTCGTCACCTCCTGCATCGACAACTTGCTGAAAGGTGCCGTAGGCCAGGCCGTCCAGAACATGAACCTTATGTTCGGCATCGACGAGACTGCAGGCTTGAAGTTAAAAGCCAGCGCATTCTGAGTCTATGAATAAATAGGTATTTATACGCAAGAAGCCTCCCGCGGGGGAGGCTTCTTGTTTTTTGGTGCATGGCTGCTAATCACGCTCGGCGAGCCAATACTGCTGACCTGCCGAGGTGTGTTTGTTCTTGAATTCAAACTGCTGGTGACTCAAGGCCCTGCCCAGCTTGGCGTAGGTTGTCTTGCTGTCGTAGTTGACATAACGTTCTGACAGCAGTTTGTTAATGTCGTTCAAACCATACCAGCGACCTTTCTCTGAAGGCTTAGGCTTGCGGAACGTCTCACCAATCATCTCCACCAGGTCGTTAATCTTCTGATAGGGTTGGTTCTCACTAATCAGCGTAGCTATCTCCTCGTCGTTCAGCCAGAAACGTTCCTTCTGATTAAAGAGGTGCAACGCCTGGGCAAAGAGCTGCTGGTGATTCAAGTTGTCCTCGAAGTTGATGTTCTTACCATTGGAAATACCCACACAGACAAAACGCCTTGAGCCTGTCGGGTCTACCAGGGGATTCTGCTGGTTGGTGGTTCCTATGAATGAGGTGTAGCGACGGAATTGCTTGATGGTCTTGCCGTAAGGCGGACGGAACTTGACTTCTGCTGAAGACAACAGATATTTCAGCACTATCTGCTGCGCATTGGAGGTCTTGTCGAACTCGTCTATATTAATCAGGGCAAACGAGGTCAGGGCAATGTTCAGGTCGAACTCGTTCTTGAAGTTAATCTTGTCGTTATAGTAGTCGCGCAACTCCGGAGGCAGCAGAATCTTGCAAAAACGTGTCTTGCCACAACCCTGCCGGCCTATCAAGAGTGGCGTTAACGCATTGCCTGTCAGTTGCTTGTCACTCTCGCGCCATCCGGCCACCATACCCACCATCCACATCTTCAGATACTTCTCCCAATGGGGCTGATCGGTAGGCACACGCTGTGCCAAATCCTTGATGTAGTCGTGTCCGTCCCATTCCGGCAGCTTGTCGAGCCACGAGTTCACAGGGTCGTACTGCTCAATGCGCGTCGAGTCAATGAAACGGTTCACGTCCCTGTCCCACGACTTCAGCCCCAGCTCTGTGGCACGCATCGTCATATCGTTGCGGACCTCCTCCGTCAGCGGTCTAAACGTCTGATTGTCAGCATACCGCTCGCGATACTCGGCCACGCCGGTCATCAGGTTCTTGCGCATCTCGTAGTTCTCGTTCAGGAATATCTCCGTCTTCATCATCTGCAGCGTGTCCTTGGGAATGGCCTTCAAGGGCTTGATGTTATGCTTCTCCATATAGTCTTCCTGTAGGGGCACCGTATAGACCGTCTCAAAGGTCTTGCGCACCAGCAGCTCGTCAGTATTCAACACAGGATGCTCCAGCGTCATGCCCTGTGCATAGGCCAACGGAATGCCCTGCTCCAGACACATCGCAGCCAACTGCATCAGCAGCGTTTCCAGCCGTTCCTCGTCAGGCAGTTCAAAGTAGTGCCCCAAGACGGTATCCACAGCAAAGAGCCACTCCAGCCTGTAAGTGCGCTTAATGGTACGTCCTGGCATCAGCGAGTCGCTCTCCTCGGAGATGCTGACAGGCTGGGGCCCTTCGTGCTGCTCTGTATCGGCATAGAAAGGGCGCGCCTCCGGATTATAATACAGCTCCGGATCGGCACTCACATATACCGTCCTGTCCAAATGGGGCTCCAGATACTCTATGTTGAAGGCAAACTGGTTCTGGTAAGCCCTACGGGCCGTCCGATAAAGATTCAGGTGAAACTGACGGATGTCCTTTTCCTCCTTTGGCAGGCCTTTGTCGTGATACAAGCTCCCCCGGCATACTATCTTCACACTCTTACCCGACCCGCCGAGGAAGGCCATCAGCGTCTCAGGCATCTTAGCAGCCTCGTTTCTCACCTCGACAGCCTTCTCGAAGGTGGCCAGACCGTTTATCTCCAACACCACCAGGCCATTATAGCCCAACACACGACGCCTTTCCCTGTAGTTGTCCATGTCCTGCGCAAAACAGATGCGCTCCAGCCTGATGCCACCCTGAAAGTTGGTCAGCACACGACCGTCGTCAGCACGCTGCGGATTCATCAGATGGTACACCAGGCGTATCTCCTTGACCGCCTTTTCCCTCCAGCCGTTTTGAATGAGCAACGCTACATCACCCAGCTTATGCCGAGCGATGATTTCCTTCTTTCCTTTGTCTTTAATAATGCTTACTTTCATTTTCTTTAGGACTTTTTTTATTGGTTTCTGATGGCGAAATAACAAAAAAAATTTCAATCAAACAAATATTTTTATAGCAAAATTTAAAAAAATACCTTCACCCTTCACTCTCAATCAGTTAACACATTGATTACCTGGTAGTTGAGATAGTTGCATATATTCACTTATCCTTCACTTTTCCTTCACTTTTCCGTCACTCATCCTTCACTTTTTGCTTTAGTGGCACCTGAAGAGCATTCACATTACGACTGAGTACCCTTTTCTCGGCATGTAACTGATGCTTTGTCGGCATGTAAATCGTGCTTTTTCGGCCCAAAAGTGAAGGATGAGTGACGGAAAAGTGAAGGATAAGTGAAGGTTTAGTGAAGGCATAAAAGTAAGTTAAGCTATTGTATAACAAATACTTAACGATATAAAAGTGAAGGATGAAGGTAAATTTTGAGATTTTACAAAAAAAAAAATTATTGAGCGCTTTGACATTTTTTGCCTCTAATGAAGGCTTTCTTGAGCCGGGCAAAGCCCTACTTTGGACGGCTCAAAGACTGTCTTTGAGCCGGGCAAAGACAGTCTTTGCCCCGTCCAAACTTCCCTTCCGCCCTGTTCGATTGAAACTTTTCCGTGGAAATCTTTTTGTGGATTCAATATTATTTTCTATCTTTGTAGCGTGTTCGAGAAAGAAATACAATAAACGCAGAAGAAACTAATGAGAAGAAGACAATAATTTCGTAATTTTGCAAGCAAAGAACAATTTAAACTATAATAATATGGCAACAGCAGTTTCCAAACCAGCACGGATGATTATCACGCTGGAAGATAATGCGCTTATGGCTAATATCAAAAAGGCTCTGAAGTTGTTACGGGGTGTTGCATCTGTACGCGTAGCCACAATTGATGATGACAAGACCATTACTCCTGCTATGAGCCGTTCTATCAAAAAGGCTCGCAGGGAGTATGCAAATGGCGAAACCATTTCATGTAGCACTCCAGAAGAAATGCAACGCTATTTCGATAGTCTATGATGTACACAATTGAATATTCCAAGGAGGCGGATAAGACGCTACGCAAGTGGAAAAAGTCGAATCCGAATCTCTTCAAGAAAGCCACAAAGACTCTGATGGGTTGACACAATGGATAAAAGACGAATTGACGAAGTCGACTCTCGTCGCGACTCGGCCATTCGAACAAGTTCGATGGCTCTCGCTGCTCCGAGAGTTCTCAGCCGCGACGAGGCCATCGGACTCGTCCGACGCTACAAGCAGGTCATAGCACCTCGTTTTGATGTGGAGCCGCGCGTCATGATGTTCGGTTCTTACAGTAAGGGCTATGCAAATCCTGACAGCGATATCGACGTTGCCGTCATCGTGCCAACCTATGGCAATCGGAAATTGGAAATCTCCAAGCTTCTTTGGCATGATGTCGATCAGGTGAGTTTCCTTATTGAACCAGTTCTCATTGCCGAAGACCGATGGTCTCCGCTTTATGATGACGTGATGCGGACGGGTGTTGTTGTGTAAATCAATTATAATACTATAGTCTTCGAGCGTAATGAAAGATGTAGTGGCAATGATGGTTTTAATGGCCAGTTGCTATCTGCTGCTTCGTCAGGAAGTCTGCAAGTGATAAAATCTGCAAAAAAGTAACAAAATCTGCAAATATCACGACTCAGGACATGGGCCGTGATGCTTTTTAGGAAGATTTTGCTAACTTTGCAACAAACAATCCATTTTAACTAATACAAAGAGTAATATGAAAGAGAACAAGCAGATTACAGACGGCAATTACGACAATTCGTTAGCCGTCAAGTGTGTCAACGGAACGTTCGTCGGCAAGAAGGTGGAGAACATTATTTCCTACAAGGGCATCCCGTTCGTAGGACAGCAGCCCGTCGGCAACCTGCGCTGGAAAGCCCCCTTGGAGTTTGCTCCCAGCGATGGAGTATATGAGGCCTATCACTATTGTAAGGCTCCAGTCCAGGCTCCGGGCGACCCTGCTGTCGAGAATGGTATGAGCGAGGACTGTTTGTACCTGAACCTATGGAAGGCTGAAGATGCTAGTGCTGAGAAGAAGCCGGTCATCGTGTGGATTTACGGCGGCGGCTTCGAGGTAGGCGGAGCGACCGATCCGCAGTACGACTGCACCGACCTTGTTAAGGAGAACCCGGAGGTCATCATCGTCACCATCAATTACAGGGTCAGCTTCCTCGGATTCCTACATCTGTCGCACTTGTCTGACGGAAAGGATTATCAGGACGCATCGAATCTGGGACTCATGGACCAACTGATGGCATTGAAATGGGTCAATGAGAATATTGCAAGCTTTGGTGGCGACCCCGACAACGTGACTATATGGGGTGAGTCTGCCGGTGCTGGCAGTTGTAGCCTGCTTCCACTGGTCAAAGGCTCGCACAGGTATTTCAAGCGTGTCATCGCGCAGAGTGGCGCTCCCACACAGACAAGGTCCGAGGAGCAGGCCATTGAAATCACGAATGAGTTTATGGAGGCTCTCGGCTGCAAGACCGTCGCTGACCTGCTGAAGCTCAGCGCCGAGAAGCTTGCGGAGACGTGGACAAAGCTATACGGTTTTTACCAGACGCTCGGCATACGCACATTCCCAGAGAGAGACGGAAAATTCCTGCCTCTGAATCCATTAGAGGCCTATGCCAACGGTGCGGCCAAGGACATTGAGTTCCTTCAGGGCTGCAACAAGGACGAAATGAATACCTTCCTGGGTGCCACCGGTGTGGACATTTGGAATGAGTGGGCCGGCGGGCGCAAGGCTGAGAAACTCGCAAAACTTACGGACGAGGAGAAGGCACTGGTGGAGAGCTACTGCAACGACATCACAGGAGAGAGCTACGAGCCTACCGTCAATCTCCTCAGCCAGTATATGTTCATTGCACCGCAGATCAGGCTTTCTGAGGATCAGTCGAAGGGCGGCGGCAAGTCGTACACCTATTACTACACGGTGGAATCTGCTTTACCATTGATAAAAGCAGGTCATGCCACAGAGCTGTCGGTGGTGTTCAACCATCCGGAGATTACCGACTTCTGGGGCAGGACATACGACGCAACCTTCTGCAAGACAGTACGTAAGATGTGGATTCAGTTCGCCAAGACCGGCAACCCGTCGCTCACGGCAGACATCTCTCCCGACGGCAAAGCCCACGAGTGGCCGCTCTACGACACAGGCGACAAGCAGGTGATGGTGCTCGACGAGCAAGACATCCACACGGCCAAGGAGTCAGAGCTGAAGATTGTTGACTGGGAGCGCACCTACTTCCTGACCAACACCTATTTCAACTGACCGTATAATATAACTGTCAGAATGTAACACAAAAAGAACCGTCTCTTTTGTGTAACTCTATAAGTGTTGACTTTACAAATACTATAATCTCGCTATAGGGTACAAATCCTATAGCGAGATTTTTATTACGACTTTTTTCGTAGTCGAAGGCAAAGGTACGGCACTTATAATAGTTGCGTAGCAGGGATGCGCTCTATGGTCTTACCATCAGAATGTTGGTCTCAGGCGCTTTGCGGAGGTCTTGCAAAGAACCTTGATTGTTTTTAGCTGTGATTATAGGAGTAGTCTTCAACTTCCTTTTTAATCCTGTCCTTTACGGTTTCCCAATTTACATTCTCAAACATATATGGTATTGGCTCTGGGTCTGCATCAGCAAAATAGGTCATGCTGAGCAACGCCCTATATTCCGAACCATCAGTATATTTTGTCAAATACAATTTTATGAGTTCCTCAAAGGAGAAATGTCGTAAAAGAAAAAAGACGTCAATGAAATCTTTCTTTGTTCCGCGTCCCATAATGGCATTTATCTTCATTGCTGCGATATCTTTGGGAGAAGCAAGCCTAATATTGTCTTCAGCAACTAAATCATCAATCCAAGGATAGCCATAATTGACAATATCGACTTTTACACCGTTCAACATGTATGTTTTAATTCGCTTTGAGCAATTGCCACGTACTACATTCTCCACATTGTCATGTAGAACTTCTGTCAATTCGTCAACATCTTCTGTAGTGTTTCCAAAGAAATCGAGATCAATGGAACGCCGATGGCCATATTGCAAGGCCAGAGCCGTACCTCCGACAAGACGCATCTGACCTAATATGGGCAGACGCATTAGCGTCTTTAAGAGTTCCAAAGTGTCGGGGTGGATTGTCTGAAGTGATAGCATCGATAGTCCTCCTCTTTTGTATGTGATATGGTGCAGATAAATGAAAGACAAACAGGATCAAGGGTACGCATCTTCTTACATTCTGCAACAATCTTATCAAGTCCGTAGTATCGATAAATGAGTTTCCAATCATTCATTTGTCCATGCTCCAATACTCGATGTATGATGTAAGAAGGGTGTTCATCCATTGAAAGCTGAGACGTGTCAACATCCCAGAAAAGATTGTTGGTGAATCTGTTAATACACTCCTTACTACTCATATCTTACTTTACCGTTGCGTTGCAAAGGTAAGAATTATTTAGCAAACGGCATTCATTGTGAGCTAAAAATTTTGTTTTTTTATTTATCTCTGCGTTATAGCCATCCCTTTTTAATCCGAAAGTGAAGCACATTCGAAATCTTTTAGTATCTTTGCACGCGATAAAGGAAAAAGACATGGGAAAGAAAATCTATCTTCTTTATATAGTACTTGCTGCCATTATGGTGGGCTGCACAGGTAATAGTGACACCAAGGACGGGAAACAGAGCGTATTCAGTGCGGGTTTCGACCAGACAATGCACGAGGCTGACTCGCTGTATAACAGCATGCAGTTCCGTGATGCCCTACGACCTCTACCTGCAACTGCTCGACAACAAGGAGGCCAAGGCCGACAATGAGAAGATGCTGAACGTGCTGAACAGCCTCTGCATGGCCAGTGAACTGGCAGATCACAAGATGGAGCAGACCAAATGGCTCAGACAGTTGATGGACCTGGCCAAGAAGACGGGCAACGCCTATTATGAGTCGCAGGGGCTGGAGGCCATGGGTAAGCGCATCTATTATGAGGGCGACAGAGAGCAGGGTATTAAGTATGTTGACGATGCCATTGACTTGATATCCACTACCGACCGCGAGGATGCCGACCACATGGCCCATAGCTATATGCTCATCCTTAACGGTCTTTATGCTGGGATAAACGACTATGAGAACGCGCTGAAGACTGACGAGCGCAACGTCAGGCTGACCCGCGAGGGCACCCGTTGGGGCCGTCGCCCCGACCAGCAGCAGCGCGACCAGCGCATGGCATTGGCAAAGATGGCCTATTCGCTGGCTAAGCTGGGGAAATTCAACAGGGCCGACTCAGCATACAACGCCTGAAAGTCCATCGAATATGAAGGAAATCATGCCCGCGACTATTTCATTGGTGACTATCTGCGGGCACGTGGCCGCTATCAGGAGGCTGTCCAAATAAACGATGACCTCATCCAAACGGTTCGTCAGCATGGCGACACGCTGGGCGAGATGATGAAAAGTGCCAAGTGGACTCAGGCAGTGGTCTATCAGAAGATGGGCCGTTACCAACAGGCAGCTGAGCTCTATGAACAGGTGATGGTCATCAACGACACGCTGACTCATCGCCAGGCGCTCAACAATGCCCAGGAGTTGGCCGCCGTCTATCACACTCAGGAGCAGCAACTGGCTTTGGAGCAGGAGAAGAGCGAAAACACCCGCAACCGTCTCATCATCATCATCGTGCTGGCTGTCTTGCTCGGTGTAGCCGCCTATATGATGGCTATCATGCGCAAGAACCGCATCATAAATATAAAAAACAGCTCACTGGCCGAACAGATTACCGATGCGATGGTTTACAAGGAACTCTATAACAAACTGATGCTTCGCTCAGCCCTTCAGGAGTCTGGTAAAGGGCATGACAATGACACATCTGGCAGTGAACTCGACCTCAATGGGTTAGATGACGAACAGTTGTTCCAGTATATCAACGATGTTATCGTTCGCGAACGACTCTTTCTTGACTCCAAATTCGAAGGTCAGACCATCATGGATCGTTTCCAGCTGTCGAAGGAACGTGTAGGAGCCGCCTTTGCCAAAGGCAGCCAGTATACCAAGCTCACCGACTATACCCAGGGACTGCGTCTGGAATATGCCACCCTGCTGTTGTCCAATCAACCTGATAAGAGCGTCAGACAGGTGGCCGATGAAAGTGGCTTCAGCAGCTACGACTACTTCGGCAAGTGCTTCCGCAAGCGCTTCGGCATGACTCCTACCGAGTTCCGCACGTCAGCCAAGAAAGATACGTAATCTTGTCATAAGATACGTAATTTTGTCTGAAAAGGCACGTAATCTTGTCTGTACTCTTGTGGGTACAGACTTTTTTATTTACATTTGTCCCAAAACTACAAATATTATTAGCTTATGACATCAACAACAATTGAAACATTAACAATAATGAAACGTAAGGACTACGAGAAACCGACGACGCAGGTCGTCAAGTTGAAACAACAATGCATCATCTGCGCCAGCCCAGACAAGGCCAATGTGCAGGACTACAATTGGCACAATGTAGATGAAGAGTAACAAACCTACTAAAACGAAGAGCAAAATGAAAAAGACAATGCGATTTCTTAGCATGGCCGCCCTCGCACTGGTGGGCGCAGTAACCGTCGGCTGCTCCAGCGACGACAACATCATAGACACTCCGCAGCAGCCTGCGAACACAGACAACGTAGTAACCCTGACCACGACCGTCGGTTTCGACGAGGGAGCGGAAGCACGAGGTGCCACCCGCGCACTGAGCAACACAGGCGTGAAGACCTTCGCCGAAGGCGACAAGATTGCCGTGATATATAAGAATACGAGTGGCGAGACCGTCAAGGCCGTGAGTGAGGCGATTTCCTCTGGTGCAGGCACGAAGTCTGCCACATTCACAGTGACACTCACCAACCCTGATAAGAACGCAGCCATCCGCTACATCTATCCCGCAGCGATGGCGAAGGAAACCATTGCGACGGATGCCACGATGGACGATGACGGCACCGTCGACTTCAACAACCTCAACAGTCAGGATGGTTTGCTGGCCACTCTCGGCAGCAAGTACGACCTTTGCACCTGGGATGCAGGCTCATGGGGTGGTGATGCCCTTTTTAACGTTACCTTGACCAATAAGCTGGCCATCCTCGCCATCACGCTGAAGGACAGCGAAGGCTACCTCAACGGCACCATCACCACCCTCTCCCTGAGCGACGGCACCTACAGCTATGCCTACATCCGCGATGCAGCGGATTCTGGCCCCATCTACATGGCCATCCGCCCCACGAACGCGGCAGCTATCGAGGTGACCGCTAACGCCAGCAACATCCGATGCTACAGGAAATCCCTGACAAACAAGACCTACGAAGCCAGCAACGGCTATAATGTTACCTGGAGAATGACTCAGTTGGCTCCTGGCGCCCTTGCCGGCAAGTTCACCATCAACGGCAGCGGCGGCAAGGTGTACTTCTCTAAGGGCAACCTGCAAGCCAACTACGACGTCGGATGGAACTGGACATTCTCAGAATACCAGTGGGACTACGTCGGCAATAATTCTGCTAATATCAACATCGATGGCAATGGTAGTTTGAATGTCTCGGGCTCCGTTTACGTCGACCTCTTCGGCTGGGTGGGCGCATCCAGCGATTGGACAGGTGTCGCCCAGTATGGTATCAGCAACTCCACCACCAGCGGCTATGGCAACAATGCTTCCGAAGCTTTGAAGAGCGACTGGGGCACACTCGCCATCTACAACGGCAGCAACACGGCCAACAGCGGCTGGCGCACGTTGACCACTGACGAATGGCAGTATGTCTTCAACACTCGCGCTAGCGGCAGCACCGTCAACGGCACCTCTAATGCCCGCTACACCCATGCCACCATCAATACCGACAGAACCAGTGTGAACGGTATGATTCTGTTCCCCGACGGCATTACCGTAGCCAGCAGCGAGGCCACTTCTTGGGGTACCATTAACGGCAACAGCGATTGGGGTACCAAGTGTACTTTTTACCAATGGAGGGTTCTTGCCGCTAAAGGCTGTGTGTTCCTGCCCGCTGCAGGCGGCCGGAATGGCTATACGGTCTACGATGCTGGCACCTACGCCGGCTACTGGTCGTCGTCGCCCAACACGCCGAATGTGAACCACGCTTACAGCGTGCGCTTCTCTTCGAACTATTTGGCTCCCGCGAACGACGACGACGATCGCTACTCCGGGTTCTCGGTGCGCCTCGTTCGCCCAGTCGAGTAGAATAGCCTCAACCCCGCAGGAGGCGTTCGGCGATTTATGCAAGCCACGCAACCCTAAGGAGGCCATTATCCGGAACAGTCGCTGCGCGCAAGGCCGTGTTGGCTTTACAAATACCAAAATCTCGCTATAGGGGGCAAATCCTATAGCGAGATTTTTATTACGACTTTTTTCGTAGTCGAAGGCAAAGATACTTATTCGTTAGCTGTCAGGTCTTCTATCTGGTCGATTATTTCCTGATACTGTCTCTGGGTCTTGAAGTGGATAGAGAAACCTATAATGGCTCCGATGGTGCCGCCTACGCATCCGGCCCAGAACATGGGGTGAGAGATCAGGTCGTTGTTCTGCTTGTAGACTTCGTAGAAGAACCAGGCCAGCCACAGGATGATTCCTGGTATGCCAAAGAACAGCCAGTCGGCATCGAACTTCTTAGCGCGTGCCATGTGGCGACAGACATCCACGAGACTATTGGTCATGAGTTTGGTGTCGCTCAGGTTCCTTTTGTTATAAAAGGTAGCTCCACCGCATACCAGCATAAAAAGGCTCGTACCAATCCAGAAAGCGATGGAGAAGTGGCTCAGCACCACGAAGGCCCAATAGCCATAGGGAACCATCAGTACAGACAGGAAAATGAGCCAGAAATACGTACGGTTAATGTTGCTGGCCGTATTCTTCATCGAGTGACGGATGAGTCGGTCGTTCACTATCTCCTGCTGGTTAAGCTTATTCTTGAGCGTGGTCATCTGCTGACGCATGTTCTCTAAATCAAAATCGTTGTTCATAATGGGTAAGTTTTAATTGTTTGACATGTTTTTTAACTGCTCTCTGATTCTAAACAGACGGACGCTGACGTTCTTGGCAGTAATTCCGACAATCTGTCCGATTTCCTCGTACGATAGGTCCTCCAGCCAGAGCAGGACGATGGCGCGGTCGAAGGGCTGCAACTTGGAGATGCGCTTGTGGAGCATGTCCACCTGACGGGTATCCTCGTCGCTGTCTTTAAAGAGGTTGATGTCCATGGTGAGCCGGACTTCGGAGGAGCGACGCCGTTTCTTCCTGTCTATCGAGATGCAGGTGTTCAGAGCTACGCGGTAGATCCACGTCTTGATGTCGGAGCGATGCTCGAAGCTCTCGAAACCTTTCCAAAGATTGACTAGTACTTCCTGGAAGAGGTCGTTCACCTCGTCGGCATCTTGCGAGAACATGTAGCACACGGTGTAGATGGTGCTCTTGTGTTCTGCTACTGTTTTTGAAAACTGTTTTTCTAATGCATTCATTGTCTCATCTGTTTTTTCAATCATCTGCCCATTAGACGCAGCAAAGTTACGAAAAACTACACGATTTCCCAAAATTTTCTAATATTGCAACTTTTTAACCTTAACCACGCTATAAACACTCTCTCAAACCAAAATCTCGCTATAGGGGGCAAATCCTATAGCGAGATTTTTATTACGACTTTTATTGATAGCAGCGTGCCCCGTTCTGTGTAGAAAGAAAGATGAAAATAGTTAAAAAGACAGTAAAATGCATACGAATTCAAAATAATTGCTTAATTTTGCACCCGTAAATAGTATCAATTGACATGTGTATGGGTAACGTTTTAGGAACAAAAGAGACGCTGATTACTACGAATGAGGGATTAAAACTGATTCGCAGAGAGCGTATTGTGAGGATGCCAAATGGCAACCTCCGTCATCCCGTGGACTATTATGATGCCACTCCTGGTACAGTGAAGGTTACCACGCAGGAGTTGGAGCGAATGAGAATTCCTGTTTACGAACGCATCATTTAGAGTTCTGTAAACTATGGCAATGAAGGATGGCTATCGTTTCATCTTCCAGATGAACGACAAGGCAGAGCATGACGACAAGCTGGAATACACCCTTCAGTACCGTTTTACATCCGATCGTTCCCATCACTCCTATATTGTCAGAGTAGAACGCTACATATAACACACCTATTGCATTAAGTTTTACGATAAGGCCAATACCCGCAGCAAAAATATGTACAGCCTGCGCACTGGAACGTTCGAGCCGCGCACTATCTTTTATACCCTCATCAATATCATGCTCGATGTGCTAAAGAACGACCCTAAGGCCTCTTTCTTCTTTATCGGTGCCGAGGACGAAAAGGATGAACCGGGCAAGACCACACGCCGATTCAGGGTATATCATCGTTTTGTATCATCGGTTGTTGGTGAGGATGTTTTTGAGCATCATCGAAACAATGGCTTGTCGCTATACATTTTGGTTAACAAACAGTATGTAGAGGATATCCCTCAATATACGCAGAAGATAACCGACTACGTAAGCGAGGCTATGAATAATCAATAATCATTGTTAGGTCTCAAAATAAATGTAGTCAACCATTGTGGCTGGCTCCCTGCTGATTTCATGTTGTTCAGGATATTTTTTAATCCGAAAGTGAAGCACATTCGAAATCTTTTAGTATCTCTGACTGTCGTCGAAGATACTCGCGCTCGAAAAAACTCAAGATTCTCTTGGTTTTCTTCTCACTTATTCGTATTTTTGCAGTCAAATCCCTTTTTGGGGGTAAAGGATTACTAACTGCACAATCATGGAAGTAAAAGACAGATACAGACGATTCGGAGAGTGGAAACAACAGCCTCATCAGGTGGCTCCGCTTTCAGCGGATGAGCACGAGTGCGCCACCTGCGGCACCCACTATGAGGGAAACTACTGCCCCCGTTGCGGACAGTCGGCTAGGATAGGCCGATACTCGTTCAAGAAAGCCCTGTTGCTGTTTCTCGATGTCTGGGGAGTAGGCAACCGAGGCATGTTCCGTAGTATTCGTGACTTGCTATTTCGCCCCGGCTACATGATTCGCGACTATCTGCGCGGCATGCAGATGGCCTATTTCCCACCGTTCAAGATGCTCTTCCTTCTCTGCACCCTGTCGTTCTTGATAGATTCGGGCCTGAACATCCAGGGCATCAACCGCTACAAGCTGTACATGGAGCAACAAAAGGAATATCGCGAGCAAAGAAAAGCTGAAGCTCAGAACAACAAGACGCTTACTGAAGAGAAAAAAGCGACTAAAATGACAGTTCAGGATATCATGTATTCAGCAGAGGAAAAGATCAAGGAGTACTATCAGTTTGCGATGCTTGGTTCCCTGCTGGTTTTCTCGCTGCCTCTATGGCTGCTCTTCCGCCGCTGTCCTGCCATACCCGACTTGCGTCTTTCTGAGTGCTTCGTGTCGATGGTCTATATTGCCAACATGATCCTCATCTACTCCCTCATTCCCTCGCTGTTGTGCTTCAGTTTTAAGGCAGAGTCGCGTTTCCATCTTGTGGCCGTGTTGCTGGCTGTCATTCCCATTAAGCAGTTGTCGGGATACAGCTATTGGGGTACCATCTGGCGACTGCTCTTGGCGCTCATCCCTTTCATCTTCGTCATCTTTTTGTTGTATTTTACTGTAGCGGTTTATGTCATCGCAACAGAACATCCTGAGTTCTTTCAGGAATAATCAGTCGTTTGATATCATCATGTACGGTCAAGATATAAAGGAAGCTAATGCCATTGCCCCCGACATAACGCCACCAGTACGATTGCGCCGATGGACTGCCGCATTCTTTGCCAGCGTTACCTTGTGCCTCTTGTGGTATCTGCCGATGTATTTTCTTACCTCAGAAGACGATGTGACGTTGGGCTATCTGATAGCCGGATTGCTCGACTATAGGCTTCATGTCCTATAGCGAGATTATTATTACATCCTGTCTATCATTTTATGCGAGAGTTCAGCAAGTCGCAGATTTCTTGAGGAGTTTTTGAAAGACCTTTGACGTAGATCTCATAGGGATAACCCTGAAGAGCGGCCTTTAAGCGTTGTTTGCGATTTTTGGCTATATCTTCGTCTGCGATGGCTTCCTCCATGTTGTCTTTATAGCGTATGCCAATAAATGTATGGCCTTTGAATTTGTCGACGTAGAACGAATCAACTCCATCAAACTGCACTATCCATGACTCCTGGGTGTTTACGGTCAGCGTGGTGTCGGTGATTATCAGTCGGGTTCTGCGACGAATGAACTCAAAATAGCCAAAGATTACAATCGTTGTTAACATTGAAAATATGAGCGAGAGAAAAGCCGAATCCACATTAGAATCGATGTAAAAACGGAGCCCTGTTAGTGCTACCATTCCAACAATCATAGCCAAAGTACAATATACCCAAACCTTAGTTGATACTTTAATTTCAATTTCTTCCATGCTTTTATAGGTTTACACTAAATGATTACTCGTCTCTGTATTCAAGAATATCTCCTGGCTGGCAACCCAGTTCGCGACAGATGGCCTCGAGGGTCGTGAAGCGCACGGCCTTGGCCTTGCCAGTCTTCAGGATCGATAGGTTTGCTAACGTCAGGCCTACTTTCTCGGCCAACTCGCTAAGCGACATTTTGCGCTTAGCAAGTTCTACATCTAAGTTTACTACGATTTGTCCCATAGGCCTGTTTAAATAGTTAAATCCTGTTCCTCCTTCAATTTCCGGGCATCCTTCAGAATCTTGGGGGTAAAGAAGTAGCCGATGATCATCCAGAAAATGGGACCAACATACAAATGATGAACCATTCTGGGGAAATTTTCTACGAACTGAGGTTCGATGTGATTAAAGACACTACTGCTGAAAATACCGGCCCAGGCGAAATACATGAGCGCCGATGCCCCCAACAGATAATACACTCTGATGCACCACTTCGAGTACTGCTTATTATAATAGGTAAGGACGACCATCAAGAGATAGATGCAAAAAAAATACGTTCTGGCAATGTTCTCTATCAGATAAATCAGGTTCTGATAATAGTCATACTGCGTCGTAGCCTCTTGCATTCTCTCTACGTCACGATACATGAGCCAAGCCATATACAATGCCAAAAGCAGCAGAAATACCATTCCCACGATGTTTTCACCCTTGCTAAAAAACTTCTTTAATTCCATAGTCTTTATTGTTTTATTTGGTTTATTTATCGATTATCGATATGCAAAAGTAGAGGTTCTTTTTCGAACTACCAAATAAAATCAATAAAAATTTATCGAAAAACGATATATTTAACGTTTCTATACAATTAGTGGCTGTGAAATAGGGAAACTTACGCAAACTACGCATTTATTAATCCGAAAGCGAAACACATACGATATCTTTTAGTATCTTTGCAGTCAAATCACCTTGGCTGCATTTCGAAAATTATTCATTCTTCCTTCTTTTGTTTCATGATTTTATGCTATCTTTGCAGCAAAAAGCTGCGAAGTCACAAGAATTACAGCTTGCTGAAAGACTTATTTAAGTAGGCATGGGCTCAAGAACGAAAACAATGGAACAGATAAGAGAGTACTACCGCCGTTTCTGCCGTTGGCAACAGGCAGAACCGCACTTTGTCAACAGGCATGAGGGTGAGGTGCAGCACTGCCATAACTGCAACAACGAGTTCGACGGCAATTTCTGCCCCGTCTGTGGCCAGCGTGCCGAGGTGGGGCGCGTGGGTTGGAAATCCATCAAAGATAACGTAGCTCTCCTTTGGGGTATGGACTCGCGGTCGCTGGGCTACACGCTGCTGCAGTTGCTGGGGCGTCCGGGCTATCTGGTGCGCGACTATATCAGCGGTCGCCGCCAGGTGTCGTTCCCACCCGTGAAGATGCTGGTCATCGTCTGTCTCTTCGTCGTCGTCTTCGAGTCTGTTTTTCATGTGAATAATGATGTTATAGGTCTTAAGTTCGATGTTCAGGAACTTGACGATATCGTCGGATGGGTCAATTCGCAGAAAAGTTGGGCTACACTGTTCCTCCAATCCTTCTATATCCTGCCAACATGGTTGGTGTTCCGCTACGCTCCCGGCTATCCGCGCCATACGCTGCCCGAGGGATTCTTCCTGCAAGTATTCCTGAGCGTCCTGAGTCTACTCTTGACATTTATTGGCTACTGGAATGAAGATCTCGATCTTGCGCTTTGGATCATCTACATGTACATCACCTACCGCCAACTTTTCGGCTATGGCTGGTGGGGCACGCTGTGGCGATTGGCCGTCCTCTTACAATTGGCAGTCACGACGATGCTTTTTGCAGCAGTTATTATTAAGAGTGTTTATGATCACGAAGATATCTCAGGCATCTTGATACTTCTTGCCCTCGTTGTCGTGCTAGAGACCACAATACTCTATGTCACCCATCGCATCAACAAGCGCACTTACCATAAGGGGATTGACTACTTTTCGCAATAAACAATTACTAATTTTTAATAAACAATCTATTATGAGAAAGATGAAACTATGGATGTTTGCCGCCATCCTTGTTTGCGGCACGGCAATGGTACTCACGTCATGTAGAAGTAAAGTCACCCAGTCTCAAGCAGAGCCTAAGGATGCCGGTGTGCCCGACTATTCCCAAAAAACCTGTTGGTACCAAATTCCGGAAATCACCAAGGAATTCGACACATTCTTCATCTACCCGACGGAGTACATAGGCTCAAACGAGGGAGACCCCGACTACGCCTCGCTTGACAATCCTGATATGGTGGAGGGTGCCAAAAACGACCACATATGGATGGCAAGTGCATTCGAGGAATCCACAAACCTGTTCATGCCGTACTATCGACAGGCCAGCGCAATGGCCTTGAAAAGGGCTTACGAAAAGACTGGCGACATTCGCGCCGCACTTGAAGGCAAAACGCCTTATGAGGACATAACGGCTGCACTTGACTACTACTTCGAGAACTACAACAACGGACGTCCGTTCATCATCGCAAGCCACAGCCAAGGCTCGGCCATCAACAGCCTCGTCATGAAGAGCTACTTCAAGGAGCATCCTGACTACTACAAGCGCATGGTTGCCTCGTATATGATTGGCTTCTCCCTCACAAAAGACTGGCTGAAGGATAACCCGCACCTGAAGTGTGCTACTGGCGAGGCCGACACGGGAGTTATCGTCAGCTGGAATACTGAGGGCAAGCAGAACGTCGAGCAAAACGCCAAGAATGTCGTGGTGATGCCGGGTGCCATCAGCATCAACCCGCTAAACTGGAAACTCGACGACACCTATGCTCCGGCAAGCGAGAATAAGGGCTCACTCATAGTAGACGAGAAGGATGGCACGGTCAGCATTGGTGACATCGGTGCTGACGCTCAGGTGAATACCGAGCGTGGCGTGGTTGTGACGACCACCAATTTTGAGCCCATTGAAACGACCGACTTCTTTGGTCCGCAGAGCTTCCACAACGGCGACTTAATGTTCTACTATAACAACATCAAGGCTAACGTAGCCACACGAATTGCAGCATACCAGAAAAGTGTGAAATAAAGATGAAGAAGATACTATCGTACATAACTGTCGTGAGCATGGTCTTCGGAATGACCATGTTCGCCAGCTGCGGAAAAAGCAACAGCGCCGACCTCGTGGTCTATGGCAAGATCTTCACTTCTGAGGGCAATCAGGTGGTAGAAGCTTTCGCCGTGAAGGATGGCAAGTATGTCTATGTAGGTGGCAAGGCAGGAGCCGAAGCCTTTGTAGAGGAAGGCAAGACCGAAGTGGTGGACTATACTGATAAGGGGCTAGTGATGCCAGGCTGCGGTAACGGCCATGCCCATTATTCGATGGGCTATGCCATCCAGTCGGTCGGGACAATGTTCGGAAGGGACGTTAGCGTGGACCAGTTCTTTAAGGAAATTGTTCCCGCTGCGGTCAAGAAAGCCAGGGATACTGGCGCGACAAGTGTCTTTGGCCAAGGGTGGAATATGTTTACCTTCACTCAAGATATAGATTACCGCAGGCAGCTGGATGCCATCTGTAGTGATATTCCCATATATTTGGCCGACGAGGAAGGTCACAAGGGTCTGGCAAACACCATCCTGCTGGTCAAGGCTGGCATCATGAAAGCCGACGGCACCGTGCTAAAGAAAGAGATGCGCGGTGGCGAGATTGTGATAGGCACCGACGGCACACCTACGGGTTATCTGTCGGAACAGGCAGGAACCTATGTGCGTTCTTTCTTGGACAATGAGCGTCTCTATACGGTTGACATTGCTAAAGCGAATATGGAAAGTTGTCAGGAACAGCTCTTGGCCGAGGGCTACACGATGTACCTTGACGGCTACTCCTCCTATTTCTTCAACGATCATTTCTACAAGGCTGTCCAGCAGATGGATCAGGCCGGTAATCTGCACCTGGCATTGGGTGCGGCATGGGAGTTGGACAGCTGGATGGATGTGGACGACGTCCTTGCCAAGGCCAGCGGCACTCAGAAATACGCTTCCAGGCACATCATACCGAAGTGGCTCAAAATGTTCATGGACGGCACGGTGGAGAGCGGTACCGGATTTGTTGACCCGCTCTATCCCGGCGGTAAGCAGGGCATTCCCAACTGGACGGAAGAAGAGCTGACTGACATCACTCGCAAAGCTAACGAGAAAGGAATCACCATGCATGTGCACGTCATGGGTAACAAGGGAGTCGAACGTGTGGTCAACGCCTTCATTAACGGTGGAAAAGATGAGATGCGCAACACGCTGATACACGTGTATGGCGTCAACCCGTCGGATTATAAGCGTATGGCAGACCACAACATACAGGTCAGCGAAGGAATGCTTTGGCATCATGCCACAAATGATTTGCAAGAGGAGTTAATGAGAATACTGCCTGAGGGCATGAAGGACAAAGGTTATCCAATAAAGTCATATTTCGACCATGGTGTCAACGTGTCCTCACACTCCGATTTCCCCGCATTGAGTGGTGCTCCCGATGACCCGTTCGGCATCATGGAGATTGCAGTGACAGGTGTATATTATCCTGAGCAGGCAAAGCCCTGGTGGCCTGAAGAGTGCATCACCCGTGAGCAGGCTCTCCAAGCCCTGACCATCAATGTCGCCAAGCAGATGTTCATTGAGAATGAGAGAGGTAGCGTCAAAGAAGGCAAGTATGCTGACTTCCTTCTAGTCAACAAGGACGTGCTGACGTGCCCTGTGACGGAGATTCACGAGGCCAAGCCCGAAGCCACTTACTTCGAGGGAAAGCGGGTTTTCGCTAAGACTCCAGACTACAGCGACAAGAACAACTGGATGAAGCTGCCCGAGGTTACAAAGGACGTCGACTGCTTCTATATCTATCCCACGGAATATGCCGACGACTCCGAAAACGCCAAGACATTTGCCGACATCAATGAACCGATGATGAGAGAAACGGCTCCAAGAACCTATCTCGTGCAGGGAGCAGCCTTTGAGGACGTGGCCAATGTCTTTGCTCCATATTATAGACAGGTTAATATGGTTTCACTGGTCACACTACCCGTTGCTGAACGAAACGAAGCCCTCGCCAGCATTCCCAAAGAAGATATCTTTGCCGCCCTCGACTACTATTTTAAAAACCTGAATGGCGGAAGACCATTCATCCTCGCAAGTCATTCCCAAGGTTCAGTGATGCAGAGTTTTGTACTTGCAGAATATATGAAAGCACATCCTGAATATCTGAAACGCATGATTGCAGCTTATGTGATTGGCTACTCGATTACTGAGGATTATCTCAAAGCCAACCCACATCTCAAATTCGCTGAAGGAGCTGATGATACTGGCGTTATTATATCCTGGAATACCGAGTCATCCGCAAATGAGGGTAAGGAGAACCTAGTCGTTCTGTCGGGTGGCATCAGCATCAATCCCATCAACTGGAAGCGAGATGAGACCTACGCTTCGGCTGAGGAAAACCTGGGTGGCTACCTTTTTAACTATGAAAAAGGAGAGTTGGAAGTGGTTCCTCACGCTGCCGACGCACAGGTCAACCTGAAAAGAGGCGTTGTTATTACAACGACCAAGAACGCGACACCCGTTTCCGGCACTACTGCTTTCGGCCCTGGCAGCTTCCACGAAGTCGACTACGACCTTTATTTCAATAACATCAAGGCCAACGTAGCCGCGAGAGTTGAAGCCTACAAAAAAAGTGCTAAATAAAGTAAGAATAATAGGAGCGCAAAGGAATCAGAACCTTTGCGCTCTTTATCATTTTGATGCTCCCAGATGACGAAAGCCGCGAGTACACGCCAGACAGTGCTTGCGTAGCTGTAGCCCGACAGCTGCCTGACGGGGATGGCTGCACCTCGAAAATGAAAATAAATCCTAATTTATTTTGCATTTTGCTCAGTTTGCACTACCTTTGCACGCGATTATAATATTAATAAGGAGAATCAACATGAAACTATTCGACGTATATCCCCTGTTCGATGTGAATATCGTGAGAGGACAGGGCTGTAAAGTTTGGGATGACAAAGGACAGGAGTACCTGGATCTGTATGGCGGACATGCCGTCATCAGCATTGGTCACTCACACCCCCACTATATTGAGAAGGTGACGGAGCAGCTGAACAAGCTTGGCTTCTACTCCAACTCCGTGATTAACAAGCTGCAAGTGGAGCTGGCAGAACGTCTGGGTCGTATCAGCGGCTACGACGACTACCAGCTGTTCCTGATTAATAGTGGTGCCGAGGCCAACGAGAATGCTTTGAAGCTGGCCTCATTCACCAACGGACGCACTCGTGTGCTGTCAGCGGAGAAGGCCTTCCATGGTCGTACCTCGCTGGCTGTCGAGGTCACCAACAACCCCAAGATTATTGCTCCCATCAACGACAACCAACACGTTACCTACCTGCCCTTGAACGACCTGACGGCCTGGGAGAAGGAGTTGCAGAAGGGCGATGTGTGTGCTGTCATTCTGGAGTGCATCCAAGGCGTGGGCGGCATTAAGCTGGCAACGGCAGAATTTGCCCAGGGTTTGCAAAAGCTTTGCAGGGAGCATAACACCATCCTAATATGCGACGAGATTCAGTGTGGCTATGGTCGTTCAGGAAAGTTCTTCGCTCACCAGTGGCTGGGCATCCGGCCTGACATCATCACCGTAGCCAAAGGTATTGCCAATGGCTTCCCCATGAGTGCCTTGCTCATTTCTCCAGAGTTTCAGCCTGTCTATGGACAGCTGGGAACTACCTTTGGCGGCAACCACCTGGCATGTGCAGCAGCACTGGCTGTGCTCGACGTCTTCGAGTCGGAGGGACTGGTGGAGAATGCCGACAAGGTTGGCACCTATCTCATCGAGCAGCTGAAGGCCATCGACAGTCCTCACATTCAGGACGTCCGTGGTCGTGGTCTGATGATAGGCATCGACCTTGACGTTCCCCATAAGGATGTGCGCCAGCCACTCATCTATCAGGAGCATTGCTTTACGGGCTGTGCTGGCACCAACATCCTGCGTCTGCTGCCACCACTCTGTCTGACGAAGGCTGACGCTGACCAATTCACCAACAAACTGAAAAAAATACTGAATACATTATGAAGATATCCATCATAGGAGCCGGTGCCATGGGAGGTGCCTTGACTGAGGGCCTTATCAAAGGCGACTATATCAAGAACGAGGACATCTGCGTAGCTGATCCCTCACGTAGTTCACGAGACCATTTCTCCAACTTAGGCATTACTGCTACCCCCAGCAACCAGCTGGCAGCACAGGGTGCCGACGTGGTGTGCGTGGTGGTAAAGCCCTGGCTCGTCGAACAAGTGCTGAAAGGCATCAAAGACGTGCTGGACTATAGTCAGCAGATGCTGATTGTGGTAGCTGCAGGCGTATCCTCAGAGAGCATCAAGGCATGGCTCGACAAGGGCAGCGACATGATTCCCATCTTCCTTGTCATCCCCAACATCGCCATTGCCCAGCTGCAGTCAATGACATTTGTGGCCCCAGTAGTAGCCGAGCCTCAGCAGACAGAGCAGGTAAAAGCGCTGTTCGACTCTATGGGTCAGACCATCATCACCGAGGAGAGTCATCTCGGTGCAGGCACTACCTTAGCCTCTTGCGGCATTGCCTATGCCATGCGCTACATCCGCGCAGCAGCAGAGGGTGGCGTGGAGTTAGGCTTCAAGGCTGACGAGGCCAAGAAGATTGTCATGCAGACCATGAAGGGCGCCGTTGAGCTTTTAGAGTCCAGCGGTCTGCACCCAGAAGCAGCCATCGACCTGGTGACCACTCCTGGAGGCGTCACCATCAAAGGGCTGAACGAGATGGAGCATGCCGGATTCACCTCAGCCGTCATCCGTGGTCTGAAGGCAGGAGCGAAGAGTTAAATTAAGAATTGAGAATTAAGATTTAAGAATTAAGAAGTATCGCTTCGCGAGGAAGAATTAAGAAGTAAGAAGTATAAAAGATATGGACGAACAACTAAAACAGATTGGTGAGCGACTGCGCGGACTGCGTGATGTGCTCGACATTCCCGTCAGCGAGATGGCAGAGACCATCGGCGTCAGTGCGGAGAAGTATGAGAAGATAGAAAAAGGCGAGCTGGACATCACCATCTCAAACCTGATGAAGATAGCCCATAAGTACGGTGTCAGCGCCGAGGAACTGATGTTTGCAGAGGCTCCCCGCATGAAGTCGTACTTCGTGGTGCGCAAGGGACAAGGCATGAGCGTGGAGCGCACAAAAGCCTATAAGTACCTGTCGTTGGTATCGGGCTTTGTCAACCACAAGGCTGACGTATTCATCGTGACCGTCGAGCCCAAGCCTGAGGCTCATACCGTTTACAAGAACATCCACAAAGGGCAGGAGTTCAACATGGTGCTGGAAGGAAAGATGGAGCTCTACATTGGTGGCAAGACCATCGTACTTGAAGAAGGCGACAGCATTTATTTCGACTCCACGCAGCCTCATGGCATGCTGGCCGTAGGCAACAAGCCCGTCCGTTTTCTTGCATTTACTGTAGAATAGAAACTAAACTATGATTGAAAGATTTCTGAAGCAGACAAGCTTCACCTCTATTGAGGATTACAATAAGAACCTGAAGTTCATCATCCCCGAGAATTTCAACTTCGCCTACGACGTCATGGACGCATGGGCCGAGGAGAAACCCGACGGACTTGCCCTGCTCTGGACCAACGACCAGGGCGAGGAGATTCGCACTACTTTTGCCCAGCTGAAAGAGCAGACAGACCAGGCAGCATCTTACCTGCAGTCATTAGGCATTGGCAAGAACGACCCTGTGATGCTCATCCTGAAGCGTCGCTACGAATGGTGGGTGGTCATGCTGGCCCTGCATAAGATTGGTGCCATCGTCATTCCCGCCACCCACATGCTGACTAAGCACGACATCGTTTATCGCAACACCCGAGCCTCAGTCAAGGCCATCATCTGCGTAGACGATGCCTATGTTGTCAGTCAGATACAAGCCGCCAAGAGCGATAGTCCCACGGTGAAGCAGTACATCACCATCACCGACCACGGCAAGCCCATTCCCGACGGTTTCCACGACTGGCAGTCAGAATGGAAGCAGGCCCCACAATTCGTCAAGCCGGCTTTCGTCAACAGCAACGACGACACCATGCTGATGTACTTCACCAGTGGCACCAGCGGCGAGCCAAAGATGGTGGCTCACGACTATCTGTACGCCATGGGACATCTGACGACAGGTGTCTTCTGGCACAACCTGCACGAAGGCTCCCTACACCTAACAGTAGCCGATACCGGCTGGGGCAAGGCCGTTTGGGGCAAGTTCTATGGTCAGTGGTTCGCTGGAGCAACGGTGTTCGTCTTCGACCACGAGAAGTTCAATGCAGACACGCTGTTGCGTCAGATAGAGAAATATAAGGTGACGAGCTTCTGCGCTCCTCCCACCATCTACCGTTTCATGATTCGCGAAGACCTCAGCAAATATGATCTCTCGTCGTTGGAGTATTGTACGACTGCCGGCGAAGCGCTGAACCCCGCTGTCTTCGACAAGTTCAAGGAGAAGACGGGTATCCAGATGATGGAAGGCTTCGGACAGACAGAGACCACCATGACGCTGGGTACTTTCCCCTGGATGACACCTAAGCCAGGCTCGATGGGTATTCCCAATGCCCAATACGACATTGACCTGCTGCGTGCTGACGGCACCAGCTGCGAGGATGGTGAGAAGGGCGAGATAGTGGTTCGTGTAGGCGACAAGAAGCCCATCGGACTTTTCAAGGAATACTATCGCGACGCTGAGCTGACCCGTGAGGCTTGGCACGACGGCATCTATCATACAGGCGACATGGCTTGGCGCGACGAAGACGGATACTACTGGTTTGAGGGTCGTATCGACGACGTCATCAAGAGCTCCGGATATCGTATCGGTCCGTTCGAGGTAGAGTCGGCTCTGATGACCCACCCTGCTGTTGTTGAGTGTGCCATCACCGGTGTACCTGACGACATCAGAGGTATGGTGGTCAAGGCTACTGTCGTCTTGGGCAAAGAGTGGAAGGACAAGGCTGGCGACGACCTCGTGAAGGAGTTGCAGCAGCACGTCAAGAAAGAGACCGCTCCCTACAAATATCCCCGTATCGTGGAGTTTGTCGACGAGCTTCCCAAGACCATCTCCGGAAAGATTCGCCGCGTAGAGATTCGAAACAACGACAAGGAAAAAGTAAAGAGTGATAAGTAACCAATTACTTCCGCCATTATGAAACATAGACTTGTCATCAAGATAGGCTCCAATGTCCTGACGCGTCAGGACGGCAAGCTGGATGTCACCCGCATGTCAGCACTGGTTGACCAGGTGGCCTGGCTGCGACGTCAGGGCATTGAGGTGATACTGGTCTCCTCTGGCGCAGTAGCTTGCGGACGTCGTGAGCTGACTGTCGACCACTCGCTGGACTCCGTAGAGCAGCGCCAGCTCTTCTCTGCCGTTGGGCAGGTGAAGCTCGTTGGCCTCTATTACGACCTCTTTCGCGAGTTTGGCATTCATGTCGGACAGGTGCTGACCATGAAGGAGAATTTCGAACCCGGCGAGCAGTTCCGCAACCAGCAGGCCTGCATGACAGTGATGCTGGAGAACGACGTGTTGCCCATTGTCAACGAGAACGACACCGTCTCTGTCACGGAGCTGATGTTTACCGATAACGACGAGCTCTCTGGGCTGATAGCCCAGATGATGCAGGCAGACACGCTCATCCTGCTCTCCAACATCGACGGCATCTTCACCACTCATCCTGACGACCCCAATGCGAAGCTCATCCAGGAGGTGGCTCCAGGACGCGACCTCTCGGAGTACATCCAACCCGAGAAAAGCGCTTTCGGTCGTGGTGGCATGCACTCGAAGTATACCACAGCCCAGAAAGTGCAGCAGGCCGGCATCCGCGTCATCATCGCCAATGGCGAGAGGGACAACATCCTCGTCGACCTCATAGAGAATAAACAAAACATACCCCATACCGAATTCATACCATGCAATTAAAAGAAACCTTTGAAAGTGTTAAGGTTGCGAGCAAGAGCCTCGCTTCGCTGACAGACGGGCAACGCAACGAGATTCTCAATGCCGTTGCCGATGCTATTGTTGATTACAAGGAGCGCATCCTTGCAGCTAACCAGAAGGACTTGGCAAAGATGGATTCAAAGAATCCGCTCTACGACCGTCTGCAACTGACGGAGAAACGCCTCGACGACATTGCTGCCGACATGCGCAACGTAGCCACCCTGCCATCACCGCTGGGTCATATCACCAAAGAAAAGACACTGCCTAACGGTTTACGACTTTGCCGTGTGTCGGCACCTTTTGGCGTTATTGGCATGATATACGAGGCACGTCCCAATGTGACCTTCGACGTCTTCTCGCTCTGCTTCAAGAGTGGCAACGCCTGCATCCTGAAAGGAGGCAGCGATGCCGACCTCTCCAACCAGGCTGCCGTGGAGCTTATCCATGAGGTCTTGCAGCGCTTCAACATGAACCCCGATGTTGTGACCCTGCTACCTGCTACCCACGAAGCTACTGGCGAGTTGCTGAACGCAGTGGGCTATGTCGACCTGTGCATCCCGCGTGGTGGTCGCCGCCTGATTGACTTCGTACGTGACACTGCCCGCATTCCTGTCATCGAGACGGGAGCTGGCGTCGTCAATACCTACTTCGACGAAGAAGGCGACCTGGAGATGGGCAAGGCCATCATCTGCAATGCCAAGACACGTCGTGTCTCTGTATGCAATGCCCTTGACTGCCTCATCGTCCATGAAAGCCGCTTAGGCGACCTCTTCGAACTTGTCAAGCCTCTGCTCGACCACAAGGTGGTGCTCTATGCCGACGCACCGGCATACCAGCTTTTGACAGGACATTATCCTACCATCCTGCTGCAGCCTGCCACAGCCGAATCCTTCGGCACGGAATTCATGGACTACAAGATGGCCATCCGTACTGTCACCTCACTCGACGAGGCTCTTGCCCATATTGACCGCTATGGTAGTGGACACAGCGAGGCTATCATTACAACCAACGAAGAGAAAGCCCGTCGTTTCCAGCAGAGTGTCGATGCAGCCTGTGTCTACTGGAACGCCCCCACCAGCTTCACTGACGGAGCCCAGTTCGGCCTGGGTGCCGAGATTGGCATCTCTACCCAGAAGCTTGGTCCTCGTGGTCCTATGGCCCTGGAGGAGATTACCACCTACAAATGGCTTATCGAAGGCGAAGGACAGACAAGACCGTAATTAAGAAGGTCGCCATTAAGTGAGAACAGAGTTCAGCTTGCTTAGACCATGTCGAACGGTGAGCGAGCTCGATACGAAGAAGCAATTAAGAGTTAAGAGAATCTTGAAAATATTAAAGCCTATACTCATCCTGCTGTTCTGTCTGCCCGTCCTGTCGACACCGATGCGGGCACAGGGGGAAAAAGCAACGCCCACTATCGAGCAGTTGCAGAAAGAGATGTACAGGCTTTACCCCACGAACAACGGCGATGAGTTCATGGACGTGACAGAACGCCTGAAGGCGGCCTCACTGAAGGCCGGCGAAGAGGGACTGTTCTATCGTGCATGGGGCAATCAAGCCTACTTCGCCTTCGCTAAGATAAATCGGCAGAAGGGCATGGAGATAGCGCAAGCAATGCAGGATTATTCTCTGCAGCACGACAGCAAGCTCGGCATCTACTACTCGTCGATTGTCAATGCCAGTCAGTCTTCCTCACTCAAGATGGAAGAAGAAGCACTGGGGCTCTACCTGAAGGCCATCGACTACAAACAGAAGTATCTTCCTGACATCAATGCTTCTGCAGCCTATCTGGGCGCTGCCAAGATTTATTACAACAAACAGCAGAAAGAAAAAATCCTTGAGATGGCCGACAAGGCTCTGAAAGAGCCTAACCTCATAGGCTCAAACATTGTAGATGCCTGGAGCTACCGATGCCTGGCCGCCACATTGCCTAAGGGAGTAGACCACAAGGAAGAGTTGAACCAGGCCTATGACGTATGGAAGAAAGCAAAGGAGAAATACAAATACAACTCGGCTTTTAGTAATCAGATTGAGTTCTACCATGCTCGGGAAAACGGCGAATACGAGCAAATGCTAGAGTTTGCGAAGAGTGTCAAGAGTTCTTTAGATAGGTACAACTTGATGTCACTCGCATACCAATATATGGGCCAGTGGAAAGAATCTCTGGCTTATTACAAGAAATACAAGCGTCTGAGTGATTCGCTGAACACCGCAGAGATACGCAAGCAGGCATCGGAGCATACCATGCAACTCGATATCATCCGTGCCGAGAATCAGGCCAAGGAACTAAAGCTTCACAATCAGGCGCTAAAACTGGCTCATACGCAGGATGAGTTGGAGCAGCGACGCCTTGAGGAAGAGGCACTCAATCTGACACTTAAGAATCGCGACATAGAACTGAGCAATGCGTCCATACGACTGAAGAATGACAGTTTGGACAGACATGCACAGGAACTGAAACTGAGAGAATTCATATCAAATCTTGAATTGGAACAAAGCAAGGAGAAAAACGAGCGCACCTTGCTCTGGATGTCCGTCTGCATCGGGCTGCTCGCCATCATATTCCTCAGCTTTTATCTCTATCGTCGCAGCCGCCACATGAAGGCACTGGCTACGGCCTACAACAAGTTGGAAACGGCCTACGAGCAGCTGGAACAAACCACTGCCGCCAAGGAGCGCATCGAGAGCGAGCTGCGTATTGCCCGCGAGATTCAGATGTCGATGGTGCCTAGCGTTTTCCCTCAGCGCAAAGGACTGGACATCTACGCTTCTATGACTGCAGCTAAAGAGGTTGGAGGCGATCTCTACGATAATCTGCTTGAGGATGACACCTTGTATTTTTGTGTAGGCGATGTATCCGGCAAAGGCATACCCGCCTCGCTGTTTATGGCTCAGACCACCCGTCTGTTCCGCACTTTGGCCAAAGAGCATCATATGCCTGCAGCCATCGCGACACGTCTGAATAACGAACTGACAGAGAAGAACGACAATGGCATGTTCGTCACGATGTTTATTGGTCAGATGAATCTTACCACAGGACATCTCTATTATTGCAATGCAGGTCACAATCCTCCAGTCATCGGAGACGATGAGCTACATGGTTCATTTATGGAGATGGAATCCAACGCGCCTATCGGCCTGTGGCCTGACTTCGAATTCGTTGGCGAGGAGATTGAGTCGATAAAGGGTCATCCGCTCTTGATTTATACCGACGGACTTAATGAGGCGGAGAACGCCTCTCAGGAGCAGTTCGGTGATGACCACCTGCTCGATATCCTGCGACATACCGATTTTGAGAATGCCCGTCAGGTCGTAGAGGTATTGAAGACTGAAGTGGAACGCCATCGTAATGGCGCAGAAGCTAACGACGACCTGACCATCATGTGTATCAGAGCATCATAAGCAACTCATAAAAGTTTAAGAATATGAAAAGTTTTATCAACGTACAAGACATCGGCAATATTCAGAAAGCCCTGGCCGAGGCACAAGAGATTAAGAACGAGCGTTATAAGTATCAGCACCTGGGTAAGAACAAGACCCTGATGATGATATTCTTCAACAACTCGCTGCGCACCCGTCTGTCTACTCAGAAGGCTGCCATGAACCTGGGCATGAACGTCATTGTTCTGGATGTCAACGCAGGGGCATGGAAGCTGGAAACGGAACGTGGTGTCATCATGGACGGCGACAAGAGCGAGCACCTGCTGGAGGCTATTCCTGTCATGGGCTGCTATTGCGACCTCATTGGCGTACGCTCCTTTGCCGGACTCACCGATCGCGAGTACGACTATGCCGAGACCGTGCTCAACCAATTCATCAAGTATTCCGGACGTCCTGTGTTTGCCATGGAGACGGCTACCGTACACCCGCTGCAGGCTTTTGCCGACCTCATCACCATTGATGAATACTGGCAGAAAGAGCCAAAAGCCAAAAGCCAAAAGCCAAAGGTCGTCCTGACCTGGGCTCCTCACTGCCGTGCTTTGCCGCAGGCTGTACCCAACTCATTTGCCCAATGGATGAACGCTGCCGATGTCGACTTCGTCATTACTCACCCCGAGGGCTACGAGCTTGATGCCAAGTTCGTTGGCGATGCCCGAGTGGAGTACGACCAAAAGAAGGCCTTCGAGGGTGCTGACTTCATCTACGCCAAAAACTGGTCGAACCCCGGCGTCACCAATCTGGCTGACTATGGTAAGATTACGTCAAAGGATATGTCATGGACGGTAGATACAGAGCACATGTCATGGACTGACAATGGTAAGTTCATGCATTGCCTGCCTGTACGCCGCGGACTCATCGTCACTGACGACGTCATCGAGTCGGAAAAATCTATCGTCATTCCCGAGGCTGCCAATCGCGAAATCTCGTGCTCCGTGGTCATCAAGCGCATGCTGGAATCCCTCTAAGCCAAACACTAACTGCTAACAGCCATGATATCCTTTGAGTGCGACTATAACAACGGCGCCCATCCGAAAGTGCTGGAGAACCTCGTCAGGCATAATGGTGCCTTCCCGACGCCCTATGGTTTCGACGAATTCTCCGAACGTGCCAAGGAACGCATCCGCGAAGCCATAGGCATGCCCGATGCGCAGATCTTCTTTCTGACAGGTGGTACACAAGCAAACGCTACCACCATCGACTCCATGCTGTATCAGTACGAAGGTGTCATCTGTGTGGGCTCAGGCCATATCAATGTCCATGAGGCTGGCGCCGTCGAGTTTACGGAGCATAAGATTATCACCATCCCAGATACCGACGGCAAGATGGAAGCCAAGGTTCTCAGCAAGTATCTTGACGACTTCTATCACGATGGCAATCGTGACCATGCCGTCCATCCCGGATTGGTCTATATCACCTTCCCCACCGAGCTGGGCACGCTCTATACCGCTAAGGAGCTCGACGACATCTATCAGATTTGCCAGCACTACGATATACCTCTTTATATAGATGGGGCCCGGCTGGGCTATGGACTGAAGGCAGAAGGTTGCGACATCACCCTGCCCTACCTGGCCCGACACTGCGACGTCTTCTACATTGGAGGCACAAAGATTGGTGCCCTCTGTGGCGAGGCTGTCGTCTTTACCAACCGTCAGGCCCACAAGCACTTCTTCTCTATCCAGAAGCAGCATGGTGCCGTCATTGCCAAGGGGGCGCTCATTGGCTTGCAGTTTGAGGCTTTGTTCACGGACAACCTCTACTTCCATCTCTCGCAGCATGCCATCGACATGGCCATGAAGATGAAAGCCCTGTTCCAGGAGAAAGGCTATGAGTTCTACGTCGACTCACCTACCAACCAGCAGTTCATCGTATTGCCTGACGCAGAAGCGGAACGATTGGCACAACATGTGAACTTTACACATTTCGGGCAGACCGGCAAACATCACACCATCTGCCGCTTCGTCACCTCGTGGGCTACGACAGAAGAGGATATTAACGAACTGAAGCGCCTTTTATAGGCGCTTCTTTATTTTCTTTACCTGCTTCTCCACCTGACGGATGATCTTCTGGGGATGCCAGTCCTTAAAGACTTCCTTTACCTTATATTTCTTAGCCTCAGCAGGAGTGAGGATGGTTTCCACAGGGTTCTGCTCATCCTTTATCACAAAGGTCACCACATTCGTCTTGGGTGTGATGTCGCGCCCTTGGGCATCCATCGTACCGTACTCCTTGAAGTCGTTCTGCACCGTCCTCATACCCCGATAGTCAAAACGGGTGGGATTCAGCTTCTCGGGTGTCAGCAGCGTCGTGTAGAGCCAGATGCAATGCGGGGTGGCGCTCCAACCACGGGCATATTCAAAATTCGACATGATATTCTCTACCGTACAATGATTGAAGATGTAGCCCCACGGTGTCTTGGAAGTCTTGGGGGCAGCTATCACGTCACGTCCCTCCAACCCATCTGCAGTACGTTTCTCCGTCACGATGCGGCAACGCTCAAACCACACGTCGCCATCGCCACAGATGAAGTCAACAGTGCCATGAATCTCCGAGTCCTGAAAAAAGAACTGCGACTGATCATTATCCGAGAAATAAGTATCCTGATAGGACAGCAGGCACACACGGTTACAGATAGTCCTGTCGCCCTTGTCCTGTATCGTCACTGCACGGCCTGCAGATCCCGCAGCATAGTAGTCAAGAGCATTCTTCAGCGTCAGGTCCTGGAAATAGTTGCCTGTGCCACGATTCTGGAAGATGGCTGTCTTGCTGATACCCTCGTCCTTCGCGTCAGGCTTGTTCTGTATGACGGTGCCTTTCATGCTCTCGCCTATCAGGGCAATGTTATGGCCAGTGATGCGTGTCAGCACCTTCTTGCCAAGGTCATAGAATCCGTCGGGAATGATGATGAACAGTCTCTCGGCGTCTTTGTCGGCATTGGTCTTGTTGGCCTGCTCTACAGCCTCCAACAAGCTTTTCGCATTTCCTTTTTCCACATTAATCACTTGCTGGGCATAGCCAATAGCTAACAGACAACAGCTAATAGCCGATAGAATAATTCTTTTCATCATTAGTTCAGTTTATATTGTTTTCTTAGTTTCCTGCTCTGACGTTCCAGCTTCTTCAGCACTTTAGCCGGACGCCAGTCAGCAAAAACGCGCTTCAAAGTGTATTGCTTTGCCTCCTCCTTCGTCATGATGGTCTCCGCCACAAAAGGGTGGGTATGGTCTCGCAGCGTAAAGGTCAACACATTGGTCTTGGGGGTAATGTCACGCCCCTGCGCATCCATCGTATGGTATTCCTTGAAATAGTTGTTCGACACCTTCAAGCCTTCGGGGTCGAAACGTGTAGGCAACAGCTTCTCGGGAGTCAGCAGCGTCGTGTACATCCATACACAACGTGGCGTCGTATGCCATCCCCGACCATATTGGTATACCGACACATCATTCTTGATAGTACAGTGACTGAACACATAGCCCCAGGGAGTCCCAGAAGTGCGTGGGGCCATGATGATGTTACGTCCAGAACCGTCAAGGCTGCGCTTCTCAGTCACTATCAGACAGCGTTCAAACCACACGTCACCCGCACCGCAGATGAAATCTACGGTGCCATGAATCTCCGAATCCAGGAAGTAGTGCTGACATTCTTCGTTATCAGAATAATAGGTATCCTGGTACGACAGCATGCGGACACGGTTGCAGATAGTGTGTGTGCCCTTGTCCTGAAGGCATACGGCTCTTCCGTCGTCGCCAGCGTTATAATAGTCCAGATCGTTCTTTAACGTCAGGTCCTGATAGTAGTTATTGAAGCCACGGTTCTGAAGAACGGCAGTACGGCTGATACCCTCTATTTTTTTGTCAGGAGCATTTCTGATAATGGTTCCCTTCACACTCTGGCCGATGATGGCCACGTTATGGCCTGACACGCGAGTCAGCACTCGCTCGCCCAAATCATAGTAGCCGTCAGGAATCAGAATAAAGGTACGCTCAGCATCTCTGTCCTTGTTCAACTCGTTAGCCTTTTCTATGGCGCTGAGCAGACTCTCCACATTACCCTTTTCCACAACAATAGCTCGCTGGGCATAACTCTCGAGAGCCATGAGAACAAAGGTCAGTAGCAAAAGGAAAAACCTGATCATGGGGATTGTTTTGTCTGCAAAGATAGTGAAAAAATCAACTAAAACGAAGAAAATAACGATTTTTTATATCAAAAAATACGAGTATTTCATTTTTTTGCCGTATCTTTGCAGCCGATTTCATCGAAAACGACAGCGATTGTGAGCTGTTTTCGGGATGTAGCGCAGTTGGTAGCGCACTACGTTCGGGACGTAGGGGTCGGGCGTTCGAGTCGCCTCATCCCGACAACGCAAGGTTGTCAAACGCAGGAGTTGGCCCTGCAGCCGCTTAAGACAAGCTGACAATAAGTTCCTGACAGTCAGCACGTTGTAAAGCATGGTGGTCGAGTAATCGGCCACCTTTTCTTTTTGGCGTTCACGAAATTTTTGGCGTGTTTTTGGCGTGATAACATTATTTAACGAGCTATCGCCCCATTTATACTGAATTGAATTGTTTTAGTTTGCAAAATGATAGGCAAACAGATTTGATTTAATAATGCTCTTGGCGCTTGACTCTCACCTTGCTTCATTAGCGAACGGGGCGCTTGCGCTCATTCAACTAGAAATTTAACGGTTTGAGACACGCTGTAACGGCGAAATTTAGGTATGTTAGAGGGTAACCACCTCGTCACACAATTCGCTTATGGTTGTTCGGTGGGTGATGAAAAGCATGGTCTTTTGTGGGTATGTCGTAAAGAGGCGG
>JAFPEE010000212.1 GCA_017389705.1 Prevotella sp. | reverse complement strand
TTGGAAAAACATCTGCGGAAAACATATCAAAAGGATATGGAGTCCTATAACAAATCAAAGTGATGCGATATGAAGAAACCGTCACGAAGTGTCTGACACTTTGTGAGCCTAAAATTTAGAGGGTTATTAAATTCGCCTCAAATATACAAAAAAATTGTGACTTAGAGCACGGGAAAGTATAGGATTGAGCGTATGGAGGCCTTGATTTCTAACTTTTCGGGGCAATTTGTTCACATTTTTATCTCGACTGGCTTATAATCTCGAAAATTTTATCTAAATTTGCCGACAAAAACATCACTTATATGACACCTACTACAGCGCGTGTGTTCCAGATCTTCAAGGAACTGAACCAGATTCCCCGTCCGTCCCACCACGAAGAGCGCGTGGCCGACTATCTTTGCCAGTTTGCAGAGAGACTGCACCTACCCTACAAGCGTGATGCAGAGAACTGCATCGTCATCAGCAAGCCCGCCACTCCTGGCCATGAGCAGGCAGAACCCATCGTACTACTCAACCACATGGACATGGTGTGCGTAGGCATGAGCGACCCACTCCATGCGCCCATCGACGCCTACGTGGAAGACGGATGGATGAAGGCCAGAGGCACTTCTTTGGGAGCCGACAACGGCATCGGACTGTCGATGGCCTTGGCCGTGCTGGAGAGCGACGAGATCGTCCACGGCCCGATGGAGGTCATCACCACCACCAACGAGGAAGACGGCATGTCTGGCGCCTCACAACTGAGCAAGGACTTTCTGAAAGGCCGCAAGGTCATCAACCTCGACTCAGAGGATTACGATACAATCACCACGGGAGCCGCTGGGGCCTGTCTGCAGTTCCATCGCATCCCCGTGGAGCGTAAGCCCGCTATGGGAGGCAGTTGTTACCGCATCCGCTTTGAGGGAGGACTGGGTGGCCATTCGGGCGTTGACATCAACAAGGGGCGTTGCAGCGCTGTCGTAGCGGCATTCAAAGTCTTGTCTGCCATGCGCGAGGCCTGCGACTTCGACATCGCATCCATCAACATCGGCGAAGCCAACGCCTCTATCGCCTCATCGGCAGAAATCATCATCTGCGTATCTTCAGGTGAGGAGATCATCCATCAGCAGGATACGGCGATGAACCTGTGGTTGCGTGAGAGGTTTGCCGACAGCGATCCTGGCATGCGCTGTACCATCAGCCCATGCGAACCGCAGGAGACGGTCATCTGTCCAGAGGCCTTCCGTGCGCTGATGACCTGTCTGCAACAGATTCCACAAGGCGTGGTGAAAATGAGCAACACGATGAAGGACACCGTGGAAACCTCCAACAACATCGGCCGCATCGTGACGGAATCAGACTGCATCTTCGTCTCCACCCACACACGCAGTTTCATCGACAGCGAGATGGAGAGACTGAGCCGTCAGATTGCCAGCGTTTTCGCAGCATGTGGTGCCAAGAGCGAGACGGTCATGTCTGCTCCCGCCTGGCAGGAGGATCAACAGTCGGCCTTCCTACAACTCACCTCCGACACCTTCAATGACGTGTTAGGCTGGCGTCCGCGTATGGTGGCTATGCACTTCGTACTCGAGGCAGGTTTCTTTGTAGAGCACTATCCCGGTATCCAGATGGCCAGCATCGGCCCCCGCATCGTAGAGCCCCACTCCACCAGCGAGCGCGTCGAACTCTCCACCATTGAGGACATCTGGCACGTGCTCATAGAACTCCTCAAGCGGCTAGCCTGAGCACCACAGCTGCGGTGATGACAGGGACCTGGTACGTGTCATCACATCGATGACACCGATGACGATGACACCGATGACAGCGGGGTAAGTTGTTTTGCAAAAAAGTGGTGTTTTCTTTTTTATTACAAAAGAAAATGAGTATCTTTGTGGCATGGAAGGTTATTCGAACAAAGACTATAAACGACTGGGCGACCGCATCAGGAGTAATCCGAAGGAGGTGGCCGATGCCGACTTGCTGATGCTGCAGGCACTGAGGGTGAGCTATAAGGAACCGCTTGCCGTCATCTTCAACTCGATTGAGAAAGCGGCTCACAAGGTGGACAAGAACTGCATCTGCACCTACCGAGTGAAGCGCATTGAATCGATTATCAGTAAACTGTTGCGATTTCCCGAAATGCAGGTGAACAGGGCTGAGGACATTGCCGGATGCCGATGCATCATGTCATCGACGGAGAAGGCCTACGAACTGTATGACCGACTGATGCGCAACCAGAACCGACTGCCTTTCGTCATCAAGGGGACTATTCACGACTATATCAAGGAACCCAAGGAGAGCGGATATCGCTCGATACACATCAATGCGGTGCTGAAGGACGGCGACAACCGCCGCATCGAGATTCAGATTCGGGCACTGGAGCACCATAACTGGGCTACACTGGTTGAGATTACCGACCTGCTGTTTGATGCCAAACTGAAGGAGCACGGACGGAAGTCGAACCCCGACCTGTATGAGTTTCACCGTCTGCTGTCGCTGCCTCCGGAGCGTCTGACGAAGGACGACCGATATTTCATGGCCGACGTTGCCATCAAGTATAACTACATCGGGAAGATTGGCGAGGTGTTTGCACGCAACTATCTGGACGTGCGCCGCCAATGGAATAAGATGAAATTGCAGCACAGTCATTTCTTCCTCGTGTCGATTGGCAGCGACGGTATTCCCGACTTCATGGGATTCAGCATTTTCGAGGAGGCTGAGAAGGCGTATTTCGACAAGTTCGTGAACAACGAAGAGAATCGCAATATTGTGCTCACGCATCTGGAACAGGCTAATTTCACGAAAATCAGTATTGCCTACTCCAACTATTTCATGACCTTCAACAACACCATCGTGCAGGTGTTGCTGAACCTGTCGGAGGCCGTCGTCAATGCCTATCGCCAGAATAAGGTGAAGCTGTTCGACAAGTATTATCAGAGCTATCTCGACCTGATTGAATTCTGGGTTGACCAACAGGTGTTGGAACTGAGTTGGTTCAAGAGCGACAAGATAGCCACCAATTCGCGACTGATGCGTACGGAATGGACCAACTCAATCAACAGTGCCATCGACGTCATGCTGCACATGCGTTGGAAGATGAAACATGAACTGACGTTCAACCCGCTGCACATCATACCTTATATGCACAAACAGCGCATGCGCAAACACTTTATATGGCGCATCACCGAACGCGTGCCGATGGCTGCTGAATTCCTGTAATCTTAGGGCAACTGGGAGAAATGCCTGCGTCCCTTGACATAGTATTGCCAAAGGATGGAGAATCGGCGCTGTTCGGGAATATCGGCAGCTACGCGCGACTGCTGGATAGCCTTTCGATCAGCATCGAAATCATGTTTCCATCGGCGGAAGGCCCTACGGGCACGATAGATGGCACAGAAGTCGCCCCAGTTGCGATTCATCAGCAGCGTTTGCCAGGCAGCCACATAATCGAGGAACCAGCGCCAACGCATGACGCGCCCCAGTTCGGCATCGGGCAGACACTTATAAAGCATGGTGAGATTGTTGCGGAAATTGAGATAGGTCTTCATGGGGTTCGACTTCGGCAAAGTGCCTCCGCCAACATGATAGACATAGCTCTCAGGCAGACAGAATATCTTTCTGCCACGAATGCGCAAGCGCCAACAGAGGTCAATCTCTTCGTTATGTGCAAAGAAACGTCCGTCGAGTCCGCCTGCCTCCCAATAGTCTTTCGAGCGAATCATCAGGGCTGCACCTGTAGCCCAAAGTATCTCGGTGGCATAATCGTACTGACCGTTATCGTCCTCAACGGTGTCAAAAATGCGTCCCCGGCAGAAGGGATAGCCGAAGCAGTCGAGGTATCCCCCACTCGCCCCTGCATATTCAAAGCGGTCCTTGTCGAAAATGGAGAGCAACTTGGGCTGACATGCTGCCACCTCGGGGTGAACATCCATAAACTCGATGAGCGGGGTGAGCCAATGGTGAGTGACCTCAATATCGCTATTGAGCAACAGATAGTATTCGGCATCAATCTGCTGCAAAGCCTTGTTATACCCCTCGGCAAAGCCCCAGTTCTTCTCAAGTCGGATGACCTTACACTCGGGGAATGCTGTGGAAAGCAGCGACAGGGAATCGTCGGTAGAGGCATTGTCTGCCACAAAGACGGTGGCTTCGTCGCGCGAATACTGCAAGACGGTGGGCAGATACTGATGGAGCATCTTCTGTCCGTTCCAATTCAATATGACAATAGCAAGTTTCATCTGATGGACAATTGAGAATTAAGACTTGAGAATGGAGAGCATCAAGGCACTCTTATCATGATTAAACCCAGCGAGGCGCACCTGCATGAGTTCGTTATCGTATTCCGGTCGGGCCTCGGAGGCAGGCAGTTCCACACGGATGTAGTTCTTGGTGAACCCATGCATTGCCTTTCCGCGAGGCGCCTTCTCGAAGAGCACCTCTGCCTCACTGCCAATATACTGCTGATAGAAGGCCTGTGTCTTGGCATCGGACAGCTGCAGCAACCGATGGCTGCGCTCACGTTTATCGGCATCGCTGACCACATAGGGAATCTTGAGCGCCGATGTGCCAGGACGCTCTGAATATGGGAACACATGGAGCTGGGTAACATCCAGATGACTGAGAAACTCAAACGTCTCCTCGAAACACTCAGGTGTCTCGCCCCGGCACCCCACCATCACATCAACACCGATAAAGGCATCGGGCATCACCTGCTTGATGCGATGTATCTTGTCAGCAAACAGCTGCGTATCGTAATGGCGATGCATCAGACGCAACACGGTGTCGCTGCCACTCTGCAAAGGTATATGGAAATGGGGCATGAAAGCACGGCTCTGAGCACAGAAGTCGATGAGTTCGTCGCTCAGCAAATCGGGTTCCAAACTGCTGATGCGATAGCGGCGAATACCCTCTATCTGGTCGAGTGCCTTCACCAAATCAATGAACTGCTCGCCAGTGGTCTTTCCGAAATCACCGATATTCACACCCGTCAGCACAATCTCCTTGCCGCCCTCGCGCGCTGCCTGCTCAGCCTGAGCCACCAGCGACGCTATGCTGGGATTGCGACTGAACCCACGGGCATAGGGAATGGTGCAGTAGGTGCAGAAATAGTCACAACCGTCTTGCACCTTCAGGAAATAGCGCGTGCGATTGCCTCGCGAACAACTGGGAGCAAAACTACGGATGTCCTTCGTCTTCTCCGTCATATAGGTAGCTGTTGCACTGCGATGGACAAAAGCATCGGAGAGAAACTGAATGAGGTTTGCCTTCTCGTTGGCTCCCAACACCAGATCGACACCCTCTATCTTGCTCACCTGCTCAGGCTTCAACTGGGCATAGCATCCCGTCACCACCACAAAAGCACCAGGATGTTGGCGCACCATGCGATGAATGGCCTGACGACACTTATGGTCAGCCACCTCGGTCACCGAACAAGTATTAATCAGACAAATGTCAGCCTGTTCGCCCTTGGCTGCCGTCAGCACCCCCAACTCCTGAAGCATATTTGCAAAGGTAGATGTCTCAGAGAAGTTCAGTTTGCAGCCCAAAGTGAAATATGCTGCTTTTTTCCCTTGAAAAACTGATGAGTCTATCATATATATAATAAGGTGTCACGTTTACGAGCACAAAGGTACATCTTTTTTCTCAAATTTCACCAATTTTTGGCATATTTCGAATAAAGGGTAAAAATACACCAATTTTTAACATTTCGTATCTCACTGATTTTCAGAGTTTTGCAAAAAAGTTACAAAAAGGGGCAAAAAAAAATGCTAAAAAATGATACGTCGT
>JAFPEE010000211.1 GCA_017389705.1 Prevotella sp. | reverse complement strand
GTGCGGGTGTTCTCCACCTTTGCGGCGTTGAACTTATAAGGCACGTCGTAGTCCCGACCGTCAATCAGCTTGTAGTTGGCACAGTTCATCACGCCGGTGGTGTCGCCTATCACCACGTTCACCTCGTCAGTCTGTCCGTAAAGTTTCGGCATAAAACACAGTATGTTCTCTGTGAGTCCCTTCTTGCGCAAGCCGCCGTTCTGCAGCTGTGACATCAAATCCGTGTTTTCGCACATCATGAAATCGGCCCAGTGCAGATTCGTAGCATTGCTGAAGCTATTGTCATCGAGGCTTCTCAATGGCAACGGCATGGCAATCCGCTCCAATTTGGTCAGCGGCTGCAAATCGGCAGCTTTCAGCGAGTCTACCTGTGTGTAGCGCAGCAGTGAGAGGTCGGTGATGTCCTTATAATCGCGGAACCATCCGTCGACATTGGTAACGCCTACCAGGTCGTCCTCGGTAGCTGCGGCATGTGATGCAAAGGCTCCAAACGAGTCGTCATCTTTGAAGATACCAGTAGAGATGTTGTTGGTGCGCTGCCATGACGAGCCTACGTAGTCACTATCGCCGATGTAGTCTTTGTAGATACTCGGGCGCACATAGAAGGCATCGAACGTCGGGTTATAGTTGTTGCACATATTGCGCCAGAACCAGTTGTCGGCATCCATCTTCGGTTTCTTTGTTGCAAGGAGGTACATGCGTGTGAGTGCAGCGTCGTCATCGAAGGCACTCCAGTTGATGGTCTCGATGTCGTCGCCGACAACGACCGTCTCCAGTGCCAGACACTCCATGAGCGAGCGGGTGTCGATCTTCTTGAGCGTCTTTGGCAGGATGATCGTCTTCAGGGCATAGGCGCGACGCAGGGCAAACGGCGGCAGCACATTGTCTTCCTTCACCTTGTCGTCGGTGGCAAACCATCGGTCTTCAGCGAAGATGGCATCGCTCTTTACAACCTGTGCGTCGTACAAATCAAGATATTCCAGTTGAGCAGCGCAGTTACGTGCATCTTTCCATTCGCTGTAGCCAGCCAGGAAACGCAGCACCGCGAAGTCCTCACCCGAGATGGGGCCGCTGATCTTCAGCCGTCGGATGTTGTTAATATCTCCGAAGACACCACGCACATACTTTGTCTGACCATTGCTATAGAGGACCCGCTCTGTGCGCAGCCCCAGTTTCTCAGCCACCTGACCATATCCGGTGGTGGTAATCTCGATGAGATCGCTTTTATACTGGTTGGCACTGCCCACGATATGGTCGGCATATTCAGCCCACTCGGCACGATAGCGTTTGGCCAGGGTCTTTGGCACGAAAATCTTGAACGATGCCGGCAGGTCGCGCAGCGCACCCTGTTCCATCGTCGGAACACTATCGCAGTAGACATAGATGCTGTCCAGGCTGGCACATCCGCGGAAGGCGTCATAGCCCATCTCTCGCAACGAGTCGGGCAGCACCGTGCGGCGCAACTTGTCGCAACCGGCAAGGGCAGCTCCAAGCGAAGTGAGTTTGTTGAAGGAACTCAACTCGTCGAAGGTCTGTACATTGCTGCCTTCGAGGATACCGTCGATGCTGCTCAGCTGGAAATACTCTGAGGGGAAGAAATGCCCCTTGGCGGCAAAAGCACGGAGGACAGCATCATCCTTGAACGGGGCGACGATATTGCTGGTGTATTGAGTGATGGCCGGTTCGTTGACGTAGTCACCGATTTGTGAGTTGGGCACGAAGACTGCCTCGATGGGCGTCTCCCATGAGTCGTAGTTCATCAGCCCGCCAAGGGCATCGCTCTTGGCACTCTGTCGCGTGAGGAATACCAGTTCCGAGAGACCGTGTACATAGCGGGTTATCTCATCGTCGTAGCCACGCGTATCATCGCTCACCACCAGTTTCTTCAGATTGGTGGCGTGCTCAAAGCAGCTCTCCTGTATGTAAGTGGCCGAACGCGGCAGGATGACGGTCTCCAACTTGTCGCAATAGTAGAACATGAAACTGCCCGTTTCATTATCTTTATCCAGGTAGTTGTTGAATCCGTGACACTGGAAGGGGTACGTCATGTCCCGTTTCAGTTCGGCATTGTAGAGATTCAGGTAGCGCAGCTGACCACAGGTGGGGTCGCTATTGTTGACGTCAGCACCGCCCAGGAAGCGCAGCACGCCGATGTCGAGACCATTGAGCGGACCGCTCACGGTGAGCGAGTCTATGTTATAGTAGGCTCCCTTCAGGTTCACCAGATAGTTGCCGTCCATCACGGTCTCCAGACCGAGCTTCTGCGCGAGCTGTCCTGGGGCAGTGGTGGTCACCACCTTGGGGAAGGCTGCCTGTCGCGTGTCGGCCACGATGTAGTCCTTATAGTCGGACCATTTCTCCTTGTAGGCATCCACAGCCTCGGCAGGCACATAGATCTTAAAGCCTTTAGGCAGTTCCCAATGCGTTACAGGCACGTCGTTAACAAGCTCGATTCTGGTATATCCGAAAACATCCTTTCCGAGTGTGGCGGGCTCACTGCCCAGACAGCGCACGGTCTTCATGTGAAGGTTGTTTGCAAAGGCATATTCCTTTATCTGCTCCACGGCAACAGGGATTTCTATCTCGCGCAGGTCACAATCCTGGAAGGCATAGCCGCCGATGCTCTTGATGGTAGAAGGCAGTTCGATGGCTGTCAGGTTCTTACAGGCCACGAACCACGAGCCGCCTACATAGTCGAGGCCAGCTGTTTCAAACCATTTGAATTCCGGGAACTGCTGGATGTCGGTGTTTCTGGAGAATCTGTCGTCGAGCCATTCGAAGCCTTTGTCCTCCAGTCGACTTATATCAATGAGATCCGACCATTTCTTGGAGATAAAAGCGGCACTAGAAGTGAAGCACAGGTCTTTCAGCACCTTTCTCACCGCCTGGTCGCCAGGAATAATGAAACAGGGCAAAAATTGATCCTTATAGACAGCCCATGTAGAGTCAGCCTCGAACCAGGCCACCTGCTGGGGCTGCATCTTGAAGCGGACATTAGGACAATCCGCAAACACGTAGTTGCCCAATTTGATTTGCTCTGGTCTCAGGGGTTGGGCATAGTTCTTGCCAAACTCCCACGAGCCCGGATTGAATAATTCAGCCTCTCCCTTACCCTCTGTGCGCAAGTAAATCAGGTTGAAGTCTCTCAGCTGGTAGTTGCTGGCAAAAGCGCCTTCTTGCAAGGTAATGTCAAAGTCGAGATAAGTTTTGCCGAAGGGGCCGAGTCCCTGAACGTCCCAGAACGTCACGCTCGTCACTTCTCCGTGACCACGGTAGGCATCCCTCTTGACGCCGTCCAGCTTGTAGTTGTTCCAGATACCCACATCATTAAACAGTGCCAACTCGCCTCCGCATTTACTGACCTCAGAAACGTTGTCGCCCACAGCTATCAGATGTTCCACCTTGTGGCCACCCACCTTCTCTACCAGCTGTACGCCTCCGGAATAGGTGTATGCATAGTGCACGCCAAAGTCATCTTGACAGACGGTTTCTTCGATGGGCTCGTATTCAAAGAAACGCTTATACTTCGCCCACTGTTTGTCGGCCAGGAAGTCTTCCTTGCGCTCTTCGGCAATGATGATACACACCTTTGTGGAGTCGAGTCCGGCAAAGACGCTGTCGCCACAGAGGATAAAGTTTTCCGGGCCCAGTGCACGGGTGCCGTTCTCCTTGGTCCTCAGACGCAGGTCGAAGGTGCACAGTCCGGTGCAGCCCACGAAGGCTGAGTCAGGAATGGCAATAGTACCGATGCTCATGTTATGACTGTGCACATCATCGTTCTCCATGAAGACGACGCTCTCCAGATTTTTCTTGTTCTGGAAGGCCCGGCTGCCAAAGCCCACCAAGCGTGTATCGCTGTCGGGGCTGTACCTGATGATGGCAGTCTTCACGTCGTCATCAACGGCTTTGATACAAGTATGATAGATCAGTTTTTTCGATGGTGTGGTGATTAAGGTACCGCCCACCATGCCGACTTGTGTCATGTTGGATGCGATGTTGGCACGCATACCATCACGGAACTTACCCGGACTCACTTGGTCGCCGATTGCACAGAAAGCCTGGAAGCTGCCATTGACTCCGGCAGCGATCGCCGAATTCATGGCAGTCGCTTTCATGAGATTCTTGCCCGTAGCTTTCAGAAATGCATCTTTGAAGATTGTTGACTGGAGTTTTTTAATGATGGAGCCCTTCACCATCTCTTTCAAGACGGTTTGATGAGCGACAATGTTGGGAATCAGATCATTGCACAGCTGAAGCACGAGTGAGGCCAGCTCATTGATCTGACCTTTGCTGAGAGCCAGATATTCGCTCCCAGAGATAAAAGTGCCAAGAAACGTGTATCCTTTTTCCGCAAGTTGTTCAGTCACTTCGCTGTAGATTCTTTTCGTGCCGACAGTAGTCCACCTTTCAAGGTCTTTACCGCACAATCGTACTAACACCCTTTTTAGCGTCTCGCCATAAGAGGATCTTATCGAGGTCTTAAGTGCCGTTACTTCAGTCAACGTCTTGGTGGTTTCTGCCAGTTCCACCTTCAAGGCTTCACCGCCTGCTTCGGAGGCTCCGCTACTACCGCCTGAGGTGGCAACCATGACGGCTATCTCAGCCAGGATAAGGGGCACATTCCACCACGACAGCCCCTGCATCACCACCTGATCGGTGAGATGAGCGCCGGCCGATGTGGCAGCAAAGGCGTAGGTGATGCCGTCTTTCAAGATGTCTTTTTTAGTGGAAGGCACGTAGTCGGCAGGCCGCAGCAGGTCTAGGTAGGGTATCCAGTTGGGGTCTTCGCAGAAGTCGAGGTAACGGTCAGGCGAAACGATGATGACCGGCGATGTGGCTTCTGCTTTCCCTTCAAGAATGTCCTCGTATTGTTCGTCGATTCCGAAGATGTCGGGACCAGGGATTACGTTCTCAGGCCCGAGCACCTCCCAGCGATCATCGCCGTCCTCCACGAAGTAGAACAAACGGATTTCCTTCAGGTTTTTACAGCCGCGGAAGGCGCCATTCTCAATGCAGACCTTCAGGTCGCTATACGAGTTGCCGCTGCGGCCGTTGGTCTGCCAGAACTCCACGGCCTTCAGGTCTTCGCAGTTGGCAAAGGCACCGCGCCGGATGGCAATGTTCTTGTAGTTATAGTATGAACCTATGTCATTATATACTTTCAGCACGCCGTCGTGGCTCTTCAGATAGTCGGCATCGGCTCCTTCGATGGTGGTGTAATATATGGTAGCGCCGTTGTCAGCAGGTGCCATCAGTGAAGTAGCGTTTAAGCCCCAGTAGTCGGCATTCCACAGGCGCAGCTGTTGCATCACTTCCGAGCGCTGTGCACCGTCGTTGGTCAGATAGGTCTTGCCGTCCTCTGCCAGCATACACTTGTAGCGGGCGCCGTATTCCTTGATCTCGTAACCCGAAGGCTCGTAGCTGATGATGCGGTCTATGTGCTTGGCCCACACACTGCTGTTGCGGTAGTCGTCGAGTGTCGAGGTGGCCACGCGGATCATGGCGTTGGGCGAGCCGTCGAGCATGGTGCCCCAGGCCAGTTTGACAGCCGTTACGGGCATGGGCTCCCAGTGGTTGGTGCCGCGCGTGGTGTACTGCATCAGGTCGATCTTCTCCAGGTTCGGTGCATTGGCAAAGGCCTTGTGACCGATGAAGAACTGGAAGAGAGAGCTGGCGTTAAAGGCCTGCGCATCAGCATCCTGGAAGTAAACGCGCTTCACCTTCGACTCGCCAGTGAATCCCTGATCGGCCACACAGGCCAGATGGGTGTGACTGGTGAAGTAGCCCACCAGGTCATTCAGGATATACACCTCACCGTTCTCGGGCACGCTTTCCTCGTCGATCGAGGCGGCCACGAGGTAGTTGCCGTTGGGATCGACATACCAGCCGTCTTCAGTCACCCACCATCCGTAGCTGGTAGGCGTGTGCATGTTGGTATCGAAGTAGCGATTCCAGTTGTTCTCCGAGATATATGTGTACTTCACACCTTTGTAAGTGTAGGTGTAGTCTTCGCTTGATGCGCGCCGGGGCACTTGCATCGCTTTCATGGTCCGGCCGTCGCTCATCTGCACTAGTTCATCGGCAGGAATGTTGTCGGCCACAGTTTCAGGGTTTTCTTCAGCCCACACGCCCGTAGCTGCTATCGCCAGCCAGAGGGCCAATAGAAATCTCAGTTTTTTCATTTATATAGTTATTTATTTGCGCTATCGGTTGTCCTCAGTGGCACCTTCGTTCGAAATGCCGGTGGCCTGCGTGCTGTCGTCACCCGCATTGCCACCCCAGGTGATGGTGGCGTCGCTGACAGAATAGTCCTTGGCGAAGGCACGGGCCAGCTGACAGTTGGCAGTGATGGCACCCAGATACTGTCCCAGACCGTCGGCATAGAACACTGCCTCCAATGCGGGCGTATACTCGGTGAGTCCTTCCTGTAGCTGCTGACCGTCCTGGTCGAGCCAGCTGTAGGCCATCTGTCCCTTGGCGCTGATGGTGTATTCTCCGTCAGCCACACTGCCCTTCAGCGTGGGCTGGATGTTCATGCCGGCCTTGGCAGGCAGCGGCATCGTAACGGTCTTCGTCCATGTGGGCGACGACATCTGTTCGCTGGCCACCTGTCCGTTCTCGCCGATGTAGCGCACGACGACATTCGACAGGTCGATCAACTGCTGCGACACGGTGGCGGTATAGACGACCTTCAGGCTGGTCACAACCTTCGTGGGCTTCGGTGGCTCCGGTGTGGGTTCCGGCTCATCGTTATCACTACCGCCACAAGCGGTCAGGCTGCCGAGGACCATCAGGCCCCCGAACAGCATGCTCATTAACTTTAGATTCTTCATTGTCGTTTATCTGTTAATAACCTTTTTACCATTGATGATGTTTATTCCCTTCGCAGGCGCTGCAATCTGACGGCCGTTCAGGTCGTAGACGCGCTCTGTGCCGTCGCTGTCGATGGTGCGCAGCTGCTCGATGCCCGTTGTGCCTTCAAGGCTCATGCCGATAGAGCGTGTACCAGCGCCGCGGTTCTGCAGCAGATAGGCGCGATAGGGTAGGATACGGGCTGCACGGTGCTCGTCATTGTCCGACAATACCGGATGCCACTTGCCGTCCTGCTGCAGGGTATAGGCGCCCAGCTCTGAAGCCTCGTCATTGCTGATGCCATTGAGTGTGCCGCGCATCGAGAAACCCGGAGCGTCGTGCTGCTTGCCGAAGGTCATACCGCCGCTGGCAGGAATCTCAGCCGTGCCTGC
>JAFPEE010000210.1 GCA_017389705.1 Prevotella sp. | reverse complement strand
GTATCAAGTACGGCGACAACATCCGTGCACTTGTAACATATCTCAATGTCGTCCAGTGCATCCCCTTCAAGCGGATTGCCGAACTCATCTCAGACTTGTCTGGCCGGAAGATAAGCGAGGGAACCGTGCAGAACATCCTCAAGGAAAACAGTGCCAAGTCTGACGGCGCATACGAGGAGATACGCAGACGGATTGAGTGCGCCCCTGTCGTGGGAGCCGATGAGACCGGTGCCTCAGTGGGAAAGGAACTGCACTGGAACTGGATATTCCAAAACGGCCTGCTCACCTATGTATATCAGACGAAGTCAAGGGGGCAGCAGGCCATTGACTCCAAATTTCCAAACGGACTTCCCGCCGCCACACTCGTCACGGACAGGTACCAGGGCTATTTCAAGATGAACGTCAGGGATCATCAGGTCTGCCTGGCCCACCTCCTGCGAAACGCAGAGTACCTCAACGAACTGGATACCGGCCAGGACTGGTCACGGAGGTTTGTCCGCCTGATAGCACATGCCATCGACCTTAGGCGAGCAGGCAATGTCACGAAACGGAAGATAAAGGTGCTCAAGACCAAAATGAAGAACCTGTTAGGTGAAAGCCTTACACATCTTGACGAAGAATTTGAGAAATTCAAGAAAGGCATCCTCAAGGTCAAGGACTATCTGTTCACCTTCCTCACAAACCCACATGTACCCTATGATAACAATGCCAGTGAACGGGGCGTGAGGAAAATCAAGATAAAACAGAAAGTCAGTGGGTGTTTCCGCACCGATAGCAGTGCCGACGATTTTGCCAAGCTACACTCCATTGCAGAAACAGCCATGAAGAACGGAAACTCCAAATTTAACGCTATACTTGCTGTCGTACAACAGTAAGTTGACTATTCATGCCGAGGGTGCTGAGTAGTTACAAATTTGGAATATCGCGTTAAAAAACATTAATAATCGAGTGTATATCAACGACTCTCCGTAATATGTGCTTACTTTGCATAAAGTTATCCTAACAACAATAAAAAGTTTTATGAAATCCTTGCTGATGAAATCAGGTTTGTCTAACCTTTTGATGATTGGGGCATTCATGAGCTCCCAATTTGTTTGTGCGCAGAATTCCGCTGAGAATGCAGATGTTCCCCATGCCTCCATGTATATTCAAGCAGGGAATAGGCATACGGTGAAAGTTCCTTTCGCCATTGCCGACTCAGGTACGCCCACCCTTATCCGCTGGGGTATGGATACGGCATGGGACGACGAGGGTAACGTGTTGCGCGGCGTCAACTTCATAGGACGTGACCGTCTGACGTATGGCAGGGTCTCGTTTCAGGTGATGGATGCCTTGAATGAAGATGGCACCCTGTCCACACGACAGCTAAATTATCTGAAGAATCGCCTTCGCCACATCTCACTCACTCATCCTGATGGGATTCTTCTCAATTCTGATCCCGTGGACATCAATACGGAAGTCTATACACATCACCCCGAAGCATGGTACAAGGTCATCAAGGCCACACTGAAATATGTGCAGGACTATGGTCTGAAAGTGGTCTCTATCGCACCCTTCAACGAACCGGACGTAACAGCCAGCAACCAGGGTACAAAGGCCGACTTCAAAGCCGTAGCCAAGCTGATAAAGGAAGACCCGTTCTTTGAGGGTATTCGCATCTGCGCCGGCAATACCTGTAACAATGACGGGGCGGTGGAGTGGTATGACTACATGAAACCTTACGTGGACGAAGGAAATACACACCAATTGGCGGGCGACTTCAATCATTATGCCGACTTCTACACACACGTAAAGGCCGATGGCAACGTGGCGACAAACGATGAACTGCACAATGTGATGGAGGGTATCGTCGGTGCTAACTATGGGATGGAGAATGGAATCTGGTGGGGTACTGTCGGTCCGAGCCGAGGTGATTTCTGCTTGGCCACCAGCGAGGGTGGTGCCCGTCTGGGCTACGGCGAGAATCGTGCTGCCTGGTCTGGAGCGGCTGTTTATCGTCTGCCTGACGGCAGGATCAAGGCTTTTGCCGGAGCAAGCGAGCGTCAGGCTTCTATCAGCAGTTATGAATATGTGTGTAGGGACAAACCTGTCTTTTTTGACGGTTACGGACCGGCATATTCCTATTCTATTTCGTTGCCGGGTGGCTATCGGTATGGCGATTCGTATCAGAAGAGCGCTGAGCGGAGTGTTCAGGTTTGCGAGGGAGCAGACGTACCTCTCTGTCCGCTGACCAATGGCAACTACATCATTGTCAACAAGAAGAGCCAAAAGCTGCTGACAATTCAGAGCGGAGCAACGGGCAACTCGGCAGCCGTGGTGCTGTATGACAACAAGGGTTATAACTACCAGCAGTGGACGCTGGAACCACTATCGGATAATGGCGGCGACCTTACGGGGTTCTATGTTCATAGCCTACGCAATGCGAACATGAACATGGAGACGGGAGGTTTCCAGGTCAAGGTGGGCGGTACTGTCAGCGTCTATCCTGTGACGAAAATGGAGAACCAACGTTGGACGTTTGAATACGCTGGGGATGGATATTATCGAATCCGTAACTATCAGTCGGGCTTATATCTCGAAGCAACAGGAGCAAGAACTGGAAACAACACCAGGGTAACGCTGTGTGCTGATGCCAAGGACGACCATCAGTTATGGAAATTCCTGCCTATCGACGCGCCTTGTGAGACGGATGCTCCACAGACGCCTGCTCATCTCGCCGCTACGCCACGCAGCCATTCCATCCTTCTTTCGTGGGATGCAAACGTTCAGGACAAAGACTTCAATGGCTATGTCGTGCTTCGCGGCGAGAAGGACGAGAGGGGGGAAATCGCGTATGACGTCATAGGAAGGGGCATTCAGACCAACCGTTTCCTGGACAACACGGCGCGTCCCCGTCATACTTATTATTATGCTGTGCAAAGCGTTGACTATTCGCAGAACCGTTCTGCACGGTCTGTTCCCGTCAGCGCTTCCCTTGCCGACGAGAAAGGACTGGTAGCGCGCTACGAATTTGAGTCGTCGGCATGTGACATGACCGAGAACCAGCTGCACGGCGTGGTCTGCGACCCGTCGAGCCTGGCCACCCAGACCACGGAGTATCGTTCCGGCAAGAATGCGCTGCTGCTGGACGGGGTGTCGAACTATCTGTGCCTGCCCGTCGCGGCCTGCAGCCTTCCTGATGCTACGTATGCGGTATGGGTGTGCGCTGCTTCCGGTGCGTTCGCCAAGAACAGTTGTCTGTTTGACTTCGTCTCGGATGCCGACCACTATGCCAGTCTGTCCTTGAATGCTGGCGGAAGCATCGTGTTCCAGATGAAGAACGGCGAGACGGAGCAAACGTTGCAGGCCGGCAGCATGGCCGAAGGATGGCACCACGTGGCGCTGACCATCGGCGAAGAAAGTGTGGCCATCTACGTGGACGGCGTGGAAGCGGCCAGCGCTCCTGTGGCGGTGCGTCTGTCGGATGTCTGTCCTGTGGTCAACAGCGTAGGTGCCAACCTACTGGAAGACGTGCCACTGATGGATGGTTTCATCGACGACCTGCGGATCTACAACTATGCGCTGTCTGCCGATGAAATCAACGACATCATCGGCCAGACCATCGCTCAGCCGCGACAGACCGACGGATGGAACCTTCCGGCCTTGCCCGGCAAGGATGTGACAAAAATCACTTCGTCCGAGTCGATTCTCCTGTACAATGTCGACGCCGACGCTTTTGTCACTTATGGAATGGACTGGAACACGCAATCGCTGGCTCAGCGTCTGCCCAAAGGCGACACGACTTTCAGTTCGAAATACCGCGTCAAGGTGCAGCGACAGGCGGGCAACAAGTTGTATGTCTCCATGTACGATAAGCCGAATGTCTATGTGGGTTGCCTGGCCGATGCCTGCAATGTCTGGAGCGACCGTTCGATGGCCGAAGGCGCATTCGTCTATCAACCTCTGAACTCTCCCTCGGGCACCGTTTATACGCTCAAGTCCGAGAGTCAGAAGGCGTGTCTCGACCTTGCCTACGCCTACGGCGGACCGCTGACGACGAGCCATGGACGTGGCTATGTCCACTGGGCCTTCATTCCCACGCGTGACATCACCAATGGGAATTATGCCAAATACAAAGAACGGAAACAGCTGTTCAAGCTGCAGCAAGCCATTCTTGAATCAGGAAAGGAGACGGATCATGCATCGGAGCTACAGCAAGCGTATTCGGTCTATAGTGACGCGAGCGCATCAGTGACGGAATTGCGCGCGGCTACGCGACAACTGCTGCTGGCCACTGCCGGCGACCTCACCGTGCCTGTCGACGCGACTTCTTTGTTTACGAATGCCGACATGCTGGGCAATGCGACGACGGCCGACTGGACGGACGTCCCAACCACCCTCGGCGACGGTGACATCGAAGTGCTGCACCAGACTTTCAAACTCCAGCAGACTCAGACCGACCTTCCCAATGGCGT
>JAFPEE010000209.1 GCA_017389705.1 Prevotella sp. | reverse complement strand
CTCTTCGTCATCCGCATCCTGTGCACGAAGGGACGCTTCTGGTGCTTTATTCGTTGTGCTCAGCCAATGTGGATAGCCTGGGTAGTAGGGGTTTTTGGTATTCTCGTCCCAGAAAAAGCGACGTCCGAAACAACCAGCCCAACGCGGTCGCCATGTGCCCATAGGTGTCTTGAACTCAAAGAATGCATCGATGCCAATCATTCCCAACAGTTTTGCACCGTGATCGCTAAATTCCATTTTAGGCTGAAATGGTCCGCCCATGCCCCAGTTAAACTGCACTTTTCCACCGCCTCGTACAGAACCAGAGAAATAGAATAACTGATTAAAAAGTTTCCCCCAGAAGCTGTCCTTGTCACCGGCTGTAAGGTCGATAGTCGCTGCATAAGCGACACCCAGCTTTCCACAGACTTCAATATCAAACAACCAACCCAGCCTGCCTGCTATGAGCTTTTTGTTTTTTTCTTTTTTGAAGCCGTAGCGTTTGACACCAAAAGAACCCTGCACATATAATGCAGCGTTGAGTGTTGCAGTAAATTTGACGTAGTTTTTAACCCTTTCTGCCCATTTTTTAAAGACGCTGTTTTCTTTACCCAAATCGACAGCCCAAGCCATAAACCCACCATAGCCAAAGGTCCCAGAGATGTTTTTGATATATAAATCAAAGGGACTGAAAACCGACGAAACACTAAACAAACCATCACCATAGAAACCCAATCCCAGTTTGTTGCCCTGTATCTTGAAGATGTCGTCGAACTCGTTCATGAACCAATATTCGTCGTCATATTTCTTCAGACCCATCGTTCTGTTTTGACTGTTAAATGTAACCTTATGGGGATTGTCTTTGCCAGTCAAAGGGATGTTGTGGATATTGGCTTCCTTCATAGATTTACGAAAATCTTTGCCGCTTTCTTTATCTCCTGATCCTCGTCCGGCTATAGAGATACTGACGTTGACATCTAAATATTGTTTATCCCAATAGATAACAGGAATAATACTAATACCAAATCCAGGGTAAGATTCTGGGCTATAACTGATACTGGGTGAAAAAAGGAAATCCCAAGTACCCCCATCCTGTCCACCACCATGAAACCAGTTCTTATTAGGTTTAATGATTTCTTTAGTCTTATTCTCACTTTCCTTCTTGATTTCCTTATTGTTTACGACGGAACGTTTCAAATAAGGGAACTGGCCAAATTTGTTTTCACCAATAGAGAGCAACAGCTTATAGGGTTTGTTCTCAGGCAGCTGTGGGTTCGACAGGTCATAGTATAGGTCAAAGTAGTCACGAGCCAGACCTGGATAATTCTTAGCCAGAACGGAACTGCGCTGCAGATAGTTGAATGTGTACGAGGTGGTGCCGCCCTTCTCCTTGGCAGTCAGCGCAGGGTCTTGCTGATTCTTTCCCTTGGGAACGGACATCGTGATGCGCATGCGGGCATACTTGTCTATTTGCTTACCGTTCAACATCTTGGGGTCTTGATAGCCGCCGTCCTCCATGAATACGACTTCACTTTCCTTACTGCGTGTCTCTGTCCTAATGGAGTCGATGCCGAATTGCTGATACTTCTTGCCGCCGACAGTGGTGGACGTGTTCAAGTTTTTCAGCAGGAAGATAGTCTGCTCGCTGATAGCCTCTTTCTTGCTGTCGTAATTGCCAGAGATAAGTGTTACCCTTGCACGACAGCGCTTCGTGTCAAGCACTCCCGTTGTGGGGTCGCTCGCTCCGGGATAGCGATAGAGCCGGGGATAATATCCCTGTGCCAGGATTTCAATGTAGGCAGGGTTGCCCATCGTGATAATGCGATAGGCTCTCTTCTTCTTGTCGTATTTGTCCACCTTTACATGGCTGTCGGCAACATATTCGCCTTTATTGTTCAGACTGACAACATTCAGGGTGGCATTCTCCACAAAGCGGTTTTTGCGTCCGTGTATAGTCAGATACAGCGTATCGAAATGCTCCACCAGTCCTGTTCCTAACATATTGAAGATGGTCAGCTCACGGTTGGCGTGCTTGTCGAGGTTAAAGTTTGTCTCCAGACGAGGACGCGTGTAAGCATCCGACAACCATACGCCATACATCAGTTTGTTGAGGTCCATCTTCAACTTCTGCTTGTTGCCGTTGTTGTCGCTGACGAGGTTCAGACCGGTCAGCGTTTCATCCTCGGGGACGTAGAATGACTGGAACTTGTCGTTCTTCAGTTCCAAGGTCTTTGTCGTGGTCTGCCCTCCGTCTTTCTTTGTGGTATATTCCAGCAGGTAGCTGCGGTTCTCTGCCTGTCGCTTGGAGTCGAGCTGGAAGGTGTACAGGCGGTCGTTGTCCCAGTCAAAAACCTGATAGGTGAAGGTCAGCGTATCAGTCTTGGTCACATCCTTTGACACTTTTTTGTTGACCTTGATGGTTACCTTGTCGTCCTTGTGGGGGATGTTGACGAAGAAATAGTTGCTGACACCGAGATACATGTATTTCTCGTAGTCGTTATAGTACATGCGCACCTCAAACAACGCACCCTTGCTGTTGTCGCCGTCGTTGATGCGGAAACAGAGCAGGTTGTTGTCGCGCATCTTCCAGAACTGCTGCTGTTGCTCACGACCTTTCATGTCCGTAGAGGCAAACATGCTCTTCACGCCTTCCACCTGCACCTTATTGGTGGCGAGTGCCCCGTTGGTGACAAGTTGCCAATTGAGCTTATTCGACTTACGAATGCTGCGCAGATTGGAAACGTCGCTGACGTTGTTGGCAAAGTACAACTGGAAGTCCTGAGCCTGGAGGCTGAGGGCGGTAATTGTCAGTAGGAATAAGTAGAATATACGTTTCATATTTTTGCTATTGCTTAATTATTTTTCTATTTGATAGGATTGTCACTTGATTGCCACTTTCTTTCCGTTGATGATGTAAACACCCTTGGGAAGTCCTTCGAGTGAAGTAACATTCGAACGAACTTTATGACCAGAAAGGTTGAATACTGATACGGGATGCTCAAACGATATCACCTTGATACCATCAGAGGCTGTGATGGTCAATTTTCCTGCAACATAACTGATGTCATAGTTCTGAGCCTCAGCACCACTGATGGTGATGTCGTATTCACCTGGCTCGCTTGATGAAGTTGCAGTAGTGGTGATAGCTGGCTGCTTCGTCAGCACCTGAGAAGTCTCATTGTTCTTAAAGCCTTCGTAAGTGGCTTCGAATGTTGGCAATGCCTCACCCTGCTTGATGGCATAGTTCTTGGCTGTAATCGTCAACGGAGCCTTCGTGATGGTCAGCGTACCACTGACAAAGGTGGTGTTGTAGTTCGTCACACTACCCTTTGTAATCACAATGGGGTAAGTACCTACTGCCGAGGTCGTTGTTGCCTCACAAGTGATGGCTGGTTTACCTTTAAGTGTTGCTCCCTCGCTGGTGAACTCAAATGCTGGCAGTTCGTCACCATACTGAATGGTATAACTCTTTGCTGTAATAGTGACAGGATCTGCCTGCGTGATAGTCAACGTTCCCCTCACATAAGTGATATCATAGTTGGTGGCATCTGCTCCACTGACTACGATGTCGTAGGTGCCTGGAGCACTGGCTGATGTGGCGCTGCAACTGATGGTAGGCTGAGTGGCTAATACAGCTTTCGTCTCGTCGTTCTTGAAACCGCGATATTCAACCTCAAAAGTTGGCATTGCCTCACCCTGCTTGATGGTGTAGCTCTTGGCTGTAATCGTCAACGGAGCCTGTAAGATCATCAACTCGCCGTTCACATAAGTCACATTGTAGTTGGTAATGGTTCCCTTGCTTGGCACAATGTCATATTCACCAACAGGCGACGTGGCTGTTGCTTCACAAGTGATGCTTGGTGTACCAATCAATGATGCCCCAAAGGAATAATACCCGAAAGTTGGGTTAGCGTCGCCATACAGACGAACGAAACTATAGGCTGCTACTACAACTTCATCTGCCTGCGTGATGGTCAGTGTACCCTTCACATAGGTGATACTATAGTTGGCAGCGTCTGCACCACTGACTACGATGTCATACGTACCAGGAGCACTGGACGATGAAGCGCTACAAGTTATGGTTGGTTGAGTGGCCAGCACACTGGATGTCTCACCGTTCTTGAAGCCACTATACTCAATCTCGAACGTTGGTAATGCCTCACCCTGTTTGATGGCATAATTCTTGGCTGTTATTGTCAACGGGGCCTTGGTAACTGTCAGCTTACCATCCACAAGGGCCAAATTGTGATTAGTGACGGTCCCCTTGTTTGCCACAATGTCATATTCACCAACAGGCGATGTGGCTGTTGCAGCACAAGTGAGACTTGGTGTACCACTCAATGCTGCACCTGACGATGTGTACTCAAAGGCAGGATTGGCTTCACCATACTGGCGACTGTAACTCTTGGCAACAACAGTTACAGGATCTGCCTGCGTGATAGTCAGCGTACCCTTCACGTAAGTGATATCATAGTTGGTGGCTGCAGCACCACTGACCACGATATCATACGTACCAGGTTCACTGGTCGATGTGGCAGTAGTAGTGATAATAGGCTGAGTGGCCAGCACACTGGATGTCTGGCTGTTCTTGAATCCATCGTAGGTGGCTTCGAATGTTGGCAACGTCTCACCCTGTTTGATGGTGTAGCTCTTGGCGGTGATTGTCAGCGGAGCCTTCGTGATGGTCAGTTTACCATTCACAAAAGCTGTGTTGTAGTTCGTCACACTACCCTCTGTAATCACAATGGGGTAAGTACCCACTGCCGAAGTCTTTGTTG
>JAFPEE010000208.1 GCA_017389705.1 Prevotella sp. | reverse complement strand
GCCATGCAATATTAATATTGGTGAGAGCACATCTCCCATCGGTCCTTGGGAAAATATCCTTGGTAAGGAAGATGCCGTGATGGTGCCCGACCGTTATGTACACAATGTCATCACACTCGATCCACAACTATTTCGTGATGACGACGGATCGGAGTATCTGTATTTTACCACCTGGGGCATCTATAAAGGCTTTGGTTGTGGAGTTGCGAAATTGAATTCTGGGTATTTAAATCATAGGGACATGAATCAAGATGCTCGTCATTGGAACGAGAATGCACCATTTCCTATTGCTGCAGATGAATTCTTCTCCGAAAAACGACTCATTCCTAATACGGAGTTGAAAGATATCTTCGAGGCTCCGTATGTCTTCAAACATCATGGCGTTTATTATTTCACCTATTCATCTGGTTCCTGTCATGATCATACCTATCGAGTACAATATGCCACTTCGACTGTTGGACCCATGGGACCATTTGAATACAAAGGCTGCATCCTTGAGACCAATGCAGATCAGACGGTTCATGGTCCAGGCCATCACTCGATTTTTGAGAAGGATGGGAAATATTATATCGTTTACCATCGCCACAATCTGCCACGAAGCGTGCATGGTTTCAATCGTCAGGTTTGTATAGACGAGATGAAGTTCGACAGCAATGGAAATATACTGCCAGTCGTACCTACCCACGATGCCCAGGGCGTTGACCTCTTCAAGACTCACACTTCGAAAAACCTCGCCTTGAATGCCAAGGTGACGGCATCTTCCTATTACGACGACTGGTTCCGCCCGGAGTATGCCGTTGATGATAACAATGCTACGCTATGGAAGGCTCGCAACTCCAATTGGGGGCGAGGCAGTCACCAAGACGAATGGTTACAAATAGACCTTGGCAAACCCATGAAGTTCAATGAGGTATGGACGCAGTTCGAATACGCCACTTTCTTTTATCAGTATAAGATAGAGACATCGCTCGATGGCAAGCGATGGACGCTCTATACTGATCGTACCAGCAACACCATGCAGGGCTCGCCTATGATAGACAAAGTAGCAGCCAAAGCCCGCTATCTGCGAATCACCATCACTGATACACAGAAAAATGGTCACATGCCTGCCATCTGGAACATCAAGGTCTGGCAGAAAGCTCCAGAACTGCCAGAGATCCATGTAGAGACCAACGACGGCTATCCTGGTATGCATCAGAAGGACGTAGAGCCAGTCTCGCGCTATAGCACTGATGCCACAATAGACTTCAATGCTGCTGCCATAGCAGCATCTCAAGGCGCCATACAGCCTTTCGATATCACAAAAATAGGTTCGCTAAAGGCCAATAAGCCTATCCGCATGAGGGTAAAGGATGGCCGTTGGGCTATGTTCCTCAACGGCACGCAACGTCTGGAGAGCGAGAAACCTATAACAGAAGACTTCAGCTATAATGCGCCATACTCCATCTCTGCACTGGTATATCAGACAAAGATTGGACCTGTGCCTACAGTCGTTTCATTGTCAACATCGCATGCCGATCTCGCCACCACAGAGTTCCGTCTGGGCAGCGACCTCCAAACAGGTATCCTGAATCATAACGGTTCGTTTGAGAGTTTTGGATCTCCCGAGGCTGTCAAAGCCGCTGAAGGGCGCTGGACGCTGTGGACAGTCACCTATGATGGTTGGATGGAGCGTGTTTATAAAGACGGTCAACTCATTCATGAACAGAACAACTTCCTGATGGTCCGTCCTGAAGGTCATATTACCATCGGTGCAGACGGCTCAGGAGCCAACAACTTCATGGGTTATATCAGCCATTTGAACATCGTCCCTCAAGCTATGACTGCTCAGGAAGTGAAGGCCCTCTATGATGCCTACTGTATGACGGCACCCGTTACCTCGCTGGGTGATGATAACTTTGAGGAGATCGACCCCGACAGCAAGTTCACGCTGCCGACAGCCATGAAGCCCGTCTATGAACATAAGGGTGAAATGAAATTAAGTGATGGTAACGCCGCCTTTAACGATGCCCCCCTAAAGAATGGCGGTTTGATCTGCAAAGAGATTGAGGGCGACTTCGTCGTGATGGCGCGCTTTGACGATATGGAAGGACTGGCAACGCGAAACATCACAGCCTATAACGATGGCGGTCTGCTCATCGGCAACGGGCAGGGCACCTATTATCAACTTGGTGTCTTTCCACTCTACAACTGCGGTAACATGCTGACCATCCTCAGTGCGCAGGGGCGCCCGCAGTTCCCCAACTACACTGGCTACGACTTCGATCCCATCCTACAGTTCGAGCGTAGAGGCAATCAGCTCTTTGCCCGCACCAGCCGTGATGGCGTGACATGGACGAACATGCCAGGCTCACCCATTGAAGTCAGCAGCCCCAAACTCAGCATCGGAGCCTACCAGACCACCTACAGCAACAACCCGTCGTGGGTGAAACTGCGTGATTTTATCATCTATCACTAAATAAGAATATGAAGAAACTAGTAACTATTGCATTGGCGGCAGCGATGACCCTGACCGCCTCCGCAGCCCAAAAGCAGAAACAGCAGGCGCACGGCTATCCCATCAGCCCTGTGCCCTTTACAGCAGTGAAAGTAACCCCTGGCACATTTTGGGGACAACGTCTGGAGGCCAGCCGCAAGGTCACTATCCCCCTCGCCTTCTCGAAGTGTGAGGAGACAGGACGTTACACGAACTTCTCAAATGCAGCAGAGCATCTGAAGGACCCCTCTAAGGTGTTCAAGGTTGGCGGCCTTTCCTTCGACGACACCGACCCCTACAAGACTATTGAAGGCGCCTCGTATATCTTGCAGACCTATCCAGACAAGAAACTGGTACAGTACATCGACTCTGTACTCGATGTGATTGCCTCTGCTCAGGAGCCCGATGGCTATCTTTACACCTCACGCACCCAGAATCCAAAGGAACCCCACGAGTGGGCTGGCGACAAACGCTGGAGTCAGGAAGAGGACCTGAGTCACGAGCTCTACAACCTCGGCCACATGGTGGAAGGTGCTATCGCCCACTATCAGGCCACAGGCAGCCGTAAGTTCCTCGACATCGCCATCCGTTATGCCGACTGTGTCTGCCGTGAGGTCGGCCCGAACCCGGGTCAGGCTTGTGTGGTTCCGGGGCATCAGATCGCAGAGATGGCACTTGCCAAACTGTATCTTGTTACTGGCGAAAAGAAATATCTCGACGAAGCTAAATTCTTCCTCGATTACCGTGGTAAGACCACCATCGTACATGACTATTCTCAGGCTCATAAGCCCGTCATCGAGCAAGACGAAGCCGTAGGACATGCCGTTCGTGCTGCCTATATGTATGCAGGTATGGCTGATGTAGCTGCCCTCACAGGTGACAAAGACTATATCAAGGCCATCGATGCCATCTGGGACAATATCGTCACCAAAAAGCTCTATATCACTGGCGGTATCGGCGCCACTTCGAATGGCGAGGCCTTCGGCAAGAACTACGAACTGCCCAATATGAGTGCATACTGCGAGACCTGTGCCGCCATTGGTAATGTGTATGTGAACTACCGACTCTTCCTGCTTCACGGTGACTCGAAATACTACGATGTACTAGAGCGCACTCTCTACAACGGTCTTATCAGCGGTGTCTCGCTCGAGGGCAACGGCTTCTTCTATCCCAACCCCTTGGAATCGATGGGGCAGCACCAGCGCCAGCCTTGGTTTGGCTGTGCCTGCTGTCCAAGCAACATCTGCCGATTCATTCCTTCACTGCCCGGCTATATCTATGCAGTAAAAGATAAGAACGTCTATGTGAACCTCTTTCTCTCCAACAAAAGCAACCTAACGGTGGCTGGCAAAAAAGTGGCGCTTAGCCAAACGACGGAATACCCATGGAACGGCGATATCACCATCCTTGTCGATCAGAATGCCGCAGGTCAGTTTGCCATGAAGATCCGCATCCCTGGTTGGGTTAAGAATCAGGTCGTACCCTCTAACCTTTACCAATATACCGATGGCAAACGCCTCGGCTATACCATCCTGGTAAACGGCAGCGCTGTTACTGCAAATGTAACAGAAGATGGCTACTACACCATTAACCGCAAATGGAAGAAGGGCGACAAGCTGCAGATACATTTCGACATGGAGGCTCGTACCGTACGCGCTAATAATAAGGTGGAGGCAGACCGTGGTATGGTGAGCATCGAACGCGGCCCGATTGTATATTGTGCCGAACACCCGGACAATAGCTTTGACATCATGGGTGCTCTCATCAACCAGACGCCTCAGTTCACACTCGGTAAGAGTGAGATTGCTGGCACACCTGTCCAGACACTCACCACCAGTGCCCAGACACTGAACTTCAATAAGCAAGGCAAACTGGAGACACAGGACCAGACACTAACCCTCATCCCCTACTATGCCTGGTGCCATCGAGGTTCTGGTAAGATGCGGGTCTGGCTGCCTCAAGATCTGAATGCCACCAATCCGTCACAACCCGAGACCCTCGCCTCACAGAGTAAAGTCAGCAGTTCATCGGAGCGAATGCCAGCCCTCTCAGCCATCAACGACCGACTGGTGCCAAAGGATGAGAATGACCGTTCTGTGCCATATACTCACTGGTGGCCGAAGAAGGATTGCACCGAGTGGCTCGGCTATGAGTTCCCGCAGGAGGCCACCGTTCAGAGTGCTACCGTCTATTGGTACGATGACGGCCCTTGGGGTGGATGTCGTGTACCACAGTCCTGGCGCATCCTTTATCAAGACCAGCAGGGACAGTGGCAGCCCGTCAGCGGTGCCGATGCCTATCCGACAGATAAGGGCAGTGCCTGTACTGTAAACTTCGACCCCGTGAAGACCAAAGCACTCCGACTGGAAGTGACCCTACCAGCCGACAATGCCGCAGGCCTCTTCGAGTGGAGCATACGATAATTTTCTGGGCCGCATCCTAAAACTATTTACGATGCGGCCCAGAAACTTTTCCTCCGCATCGTAGAAAATTGCCCACAAGTTTAGCAATTTCGGAAAGAAATCGTACCTTTGCAGGCAAAAAGACAAGAAGATGAAAGATTGCATATTGATATTGAGTGGAGGCCTTGATTCCACCACCCTGCTTTACGATTACCAAGAACGTATCGCACTAGCCATCTCGTTTGATTATGGCTCTAATCATAATGCCAAGGAGATACCTTTTGCCCGTCTGCATTGCGAACGATTGGGCATCAAGCATCTAGTTATTCCCTTGGAGTTTATGGGGCAGTATTTCCGCAGTTCCCTTCTCTCTGGCGATGAAGCTATCCCAGAAGGGCACTATGCTGATGAGAACATGAAATCGACGGTAGTACCCTTCCGTAATGGTATCATGCTGGCGATTGCTGCAGGTATGGCAGAAAGCAACGACCTGCAATACATCATGATGGCCAATCACGGTGGCGATCATACCATCTATCCAGATTGTCGCCCTGAATTCGTAGAGGCCTTTGGCAAAGCCACTCAAGCAGGTACTTTTAACGGGGTCAGTCTGCTTTCACCCTATTGCAATATGACGAAAGCAGAGATTGCTGCAAGGGGAAAAGTTCTGGGCATCGACTATGCAGAAACATGGTCGTGCTACAGAGGTGGCGATAAGCATTGTGGAAAATGTGGCACCTGCGTGGAGCGCCGTGAAGCGCTCGCAGAAGCCG
>JAFPEE010000001.1 GCA_017389705.1 Prevotella sp. | reverse complement strand
GAAGGCGCGTGGTGTCGAGGTGAAGGGATTCGATACGGCTTTCGCTGGTGACGTGCCCCTTGGTTCTGGCATGTCATCATCGGCAGCCCTTGAGAGTTGTTATGCTTTTGCGATGAACGACCTCTTTGGCGACAATAAGGTGGAGAAGGTGGAGATGGCATACGCTGGTCAGGCTACAGAGCACAAGTATATCGGCGTGAACTGCGGTATCATGGACCAGTTTGCTTCGGTCTTTGGTCGCAAGGGCTATCTTATCCGCCTGAACTGCCATACGATGGAATATGATTACTTCCCCTTCAACCCTCAGGGCTATCGTTTGGTTCTACTCAACTCCTTGGTGAAACACGAACTGGCATCATCTGCCTACAACGACCGCCGTCGCAGTTGTGAGAATGTTTACGAGCGTATCAAGAGAAACCATCCTAATGTGCCGGCCTTGAGCTATGCATCCATAGAGATGCTGGAAGAGGTCAGGAAAGATGTTTCTGAGGAGGACTATCTTTGTGCCAAATATGTGATTGACGAGCGTATGCGTGTTCTGCTCGTTTCAAATGCTTTGAACCAAGGAAACTATGATATCGTTGGCGGTCTGATGTACGAGACGCACAGGGGACTTAGCCAGGAATATAAAGTATCTTGTCCAGAGCTTGACTATCTGAACGAGATTGCCCGTGAGTGCGGTGTTACAGGTTCTCGCATGATGGGCGGTGGTTTCGGTGGTTGTACCATCAACCTGGTAAAGGATAACCTCTATGATGCTTTTATCGCTACGGCAAAGGAGAAATATCAGGAAGCCTACGGCAAGGAGCCATTGGTGTATGATGTGGTCATTGGTGACGGTGCAAGAAAACTGTTATAAAATGAGAGAGTGTGTATTAATTTCAGGCGGTGCGGGCTATATCGGCTCGCACACTGCCGTCGAACTGATTGAGGCTGGCTATGATGTGGTGATTGTCGACAACCTGTCGAACTCGGAGATGGCTGCCGTGGAGGGTGTCCGTCAGATAACAGGTGTGGATGTGCCATTTGAACTGGTGAATACCTGTGATATAGAAGCACTGAAGAAGGTCTTTGACAAGTATAAGTTCAACTCGGTCATTCACTTCGCTGCCTACAAGGCTGTGGGCGAGTCGATGGAGAAGCCGCTGATGTACTACCAGAACAACCTGACCTCGTTTATGAACATCTGCCAGTTGATGGTAGTGTACAATCGTCCGAACATCCTGTTCTCATCATCGGCTACCGTCTATGGCGATGCAGAACATCTGCCCGTGACCGAGCAAACTGAGCGACAGCCTGCTACATCACCCTACGGCAATACGAAGCAGATGGCCGAGGACATTCTGCGCGACAGTTGCAGGGCTTATCCTGTACTTCACGGTGTTGCTCTGCGCTATTTCAATCCTGTAGGAGCCCATCCATCAGCATTGATTGGTGAACTGCCCCGTGGCGTACCCAACAATCTGCTGCCCTTTGTCACCCAGACAGCTGCTGGCATCCGTGAATGCCTGTCTGTATTTGGCAATGACTATGATACGCCAGACGGCACTTGTCTGCGCGACTATATCGACGTGGTGGATTTGGCCAAGGCTCATGTGGCTACCATCAACCGTATGACTCAGGGTAAGATGCGCCAGGACTACGAGATATTCAATGTCGGCACAGGCTGTCCTGTCTCCGTCTTGGAACTGGTGACGAAGTTCGAAAAGGTGAACAATCTGAAGTTGAACTACAAGATTGTAGGTCGTCGCCCTGGTGATGTTCCTGCCGTCTGGGCCGATGTTAAGTTGGCTAACGAGGAACTGGGCTGGAAGGCAGAGCGCACACTCGAAGAGACACTTGCAGCCGCATGGAAATGGGAAAAACGAGTACGTAACATTAAAGATTAGACAAAATATGAAACCGACATTATTTCTTTTAGCAGCAGGCATGGGCAGCCGTTATGGCGGCCTCAAGCAGCTCGACGGTCTGGGACCCAACGGTGAGACCATTATGGACTATAGTATCTACGATGCCATCCAGGCAGGATTTGGCAAAATCATATGGGTCATCCGTAAGGATTTCGAGGAGCAGTTCCGCACGCAGATTCTCTCGAAGTACGAGGGTAAGGTGCAGTGTGAACTCTGTTTCCAGGCACTCGACGCACTGCCAGCAGGATTCTCTGTTCCAGAAGGTCGTGTGAAACCCTGGGGAACAAACCACGCTGTACTGATGGGTAAGGAAGTGATTAAGGAGCCGTTTTGTGTTATCAACTGCGACGACTTCTACGGTCGTGATGCCTTTATGCAGATTGGCAAGTTCCTGAGCAACCTGCCTGAGGGAGCCAAGAACCAGTATGCGATGGTGGGCTTCCGCGTGTGCAATACGCTGTCGGAAAACGGCTCTGTGGCCCGTGGTGTTTGTGCCTATAACGACAAGCGACACCTGACGGATGTTGTGGAGCGTACAGAGATTCTTCGCATTGATGGTGTTATTTCTTATAAGGACGAGCAGGGCGAGTGGCAACCACTGGAGGAGAACGTTCCCGTCTCAATGAACATGTGGGGCTTCACACCCGACTACTTCGAGCATAGCGAGGCTTATTTCCGCGAGTTCCTCAGCGACCCCAAAAACATGGAGAACCTGAAAGCCGAGTTCTTTATCCCACTGATGGTCAACAAGCTCATTACCGAGGGTACAGCCACCTGTGAGGTCCTCGACACCACCAGCAAATGGTTCGGAGTTACCTATGCAGCTGATCGCGACGCTACTGTTGCTCGCATCCAGAAACTCGTTGACGACGGGGTATATCCTAACAAACTGTTTTGACATATGAAGAAAGGACTATTAGTTGCTTTTCTTACGGCAACGGTAACGGTTATCGCATCGGCTCAGGTAAGACAAGAGATAACGCTGACCGATGACTGGCAATTCTCTCAGGACAAGAAGACCTGGCAGAATGTGAGTATTCCACACGACTGGGCCATAGCTGGTCCCTTCGACAAGAAATGGGACCTTCAGGAGGTCGCTATTGAACAGAACGGAGAGACTGAGGCTACCGAGAAAAGTGGGCGTTCAGGTGCTTTGCCATGGATCGGAGATGGGCATTATCGCCGTATGCTGACTATACCATCTAGCTACGAGCATGCAGAATTGATTTTCGACGGGGCAATGGCAGAACCTGTTGTGTCCGTCAATGGACAGCAAGCGGGTTACTGGGCTTATGGATATAACGCCTTCCGAGTGGATATAACACCATTCGTCAAGAAAGGTGATAACCTGCTTGAAGTAGACCTTAAAAATGTAGAGGAGAGTAGCCGGTGGTACCCAGGAGCAGGAATCTACCGTCCTGTTACGCTTTTATTGACACAGCAAACACATCTCGACGATTGGAGCATTTATATACGAACTGTTAGCCAGAAAAATGGCAATGCTATCTTGGAGGTAGAAGGCAGGGTGTTAAAACCAGATCATAACGTATTTGCAAATGTGGCTTTAGTCTCTCCTGATGATCATTCTGCTGTTACAAACAGAGAAATTCATATCAATGATGATGGAAGTTTCCACACGACTCTCAATGTGGAAGATGCTAAATTGTGGACACCAGAGACTCCATATCTTTATAACCTGATAACCACTATTACTGACAGGAAAGGTAAGGTTGTCGATGAGAAGTGCATCAAAACGGGCATCCGCACCATACGGGTAACCCGTGAAAAGGGTTTCCAGCTGAATGGACAGACACGCAAACTGAAAGGTGTTTGCCTGCATCATGACTTGGGGCCTTTGGGTGCTGCTGTCAATAAGGCCGCACATATCCGTCAG
>JAFPEE010000207.1 GCA_017389705.1 Prevotella sp. | reverse complement strand
TGGAAATCGCAGAGATGATCTCTGCCGATGCCAGCGAACTGCTTTCTGCGGTTATTGATGCCAATCCTAAGTTCCATAAACTTTATCAAATGTATAAATTAGTCGCTTGATGAATGAATATTCACTTGCGAAAGTTCAGTACTTTATATCTTCATTTGTGTTGTTGCTTTGACCTCATGCAAGTCAAAGCAAACGCTGGAGTTATCTACCCCAATCAACATAGAGCACAAGTATGTCCCAGAACACTCGCCCAATGTATTCCTGGTTATGTACAATGCAGAGATTGGCAAAGACCCTTTGCTGAAAGCCATCAAGGAATACGGTTGCGATATTATCTATGACTACGGCATCATCAACGGTTTGGCCTTGAAGAAGCCAGAAAGCAAAACTCTTGAAGAGACAATGGCGTATTTCAAGAAAGTGAAAGGCGTAACCCATGTAGAATACGACAACATCATCCGTCTGACAGACCCCGTAAAACCAAGATTAGAGATACAATGAAACATCTGACGAACATAACGGATATTGAGCAGGCACTGACAGAAAACCATTTGTGTCTCTTCTACATAAAGGCTCTCGACTGCGGAGTCTGCAATGTCATGCTTGATAAAGTGCAGCGTCTTGCAGACAGTCATACCTCACTATGTTCCTTTTACACAGACATTCGTGAAGAGCCATTGATTGCAGGAAGGTTCTTGGTCTACTCAGGGCCTACTGTGCTGTTGCTGATGGATGGGAAGGAAATCTATCGTGCCTCTCAGTTCATTAATTTGGAAGAGCTGGAGCACAAAATAATTAGAAATTTGAATATATAATTGTTTTATGATGAAAGAAAAGAATGAAGTTGAGAATGTCGATAATTCTCAAATAATAACATCACTGATAACAAAAACAATAGTCGATTTTTGTATGAAATCGGAAAAACCTGTTGACATGACCCATATAGTCAAGGCTTTGTCGGATGTGTTAGCTGCACATCTAGCAACAATGACCGAAAAACTGGACAGATGATCAGGAAGAAAAGTGCATTGGTATGATATTCAATCATATCGTAAGTACGATGCAAGATTGTAAGAACGGAATTGAGGACAATAAGAACCCAAATTAAAGATGAAAAAAGAGAAGACATATCTGCTTACATATTATCTGAAGAATACAGACGAACGAATAAAAGCAGTATTTGAAAACATCCCATACAAGACAAAGGAAATCTCACTTAGTGAGGAAAGGCTGATTAATCTCATTGAGGCAGAATTGAAAAAATACCCCTATATTCGCTGCTGTAGTGTCATGTCAAAAGAATGGTTTGGCCAGGTCGACTGGGCATTGAAATTCACGGTTTCCAATCCTTTCTTCCTCGAAGAGCCCATTCCACATGAGATTAAGCCCAAGGATGCCGAACATATTGTCATCAATGACAGTATGAATCAGGTATATATGACCAAGTATGAATCTTCTCATGAGGGTTTTGAGGTGAATCTGGAGAGCGAACAGAAGGTAATCAGACTTGGCTCTTTCTTCTACGACCTGAAAGGCGTGCTGATTTGTGAAGCCACTGATGAGGATCGTAAGAAATACTATTGTGACAAGTTTATCACGTTCCCGATCGTTGATGATGACTGGCGTGTGTTCGATGGTAAAGAGATTTCTGACGGTATTGAGCGTCTGATAGTCGGCAAGAAGGGAGATACCATTCCCTTGGCTGCTCTCAGAGATGCCGCTGATTACAACGCCCGTGAACATGACTGTGAGTATGAGATGCAGCTTCAGGACTTGGAACGACACGGAATCACCGTTTCCAACCGAAAATCCAGGGATTCAGCAGAGGAGCTTCCTGACAATATTGTTATCGGCATAGACAAGCTCGGTGAGAAACGTTTCAGGATGGATGCTGACTGGGGTAGCTATTACATACCTAGAAGATTCTTCTTTGTTGGCGAGGATGACGAATTGTATGAATCAGACGGTGATGACGGCAAGCCCAGTGCATTTAATCAAAAGCTGTTGACCCGTATCGTTGACGATGTGTGGGGTCTCTCTTGGTTTTTCAACAAGCCAAACCTCAGGGTACTGGTCACTGCCGTCACAGACAACGGCTTTGGCTTTCAGCGTAGCCAGCTTGGCCCTATTCCAAAGGACTGGTTTTACACTGTTCAGACACTTGAAGGTGAGATCAACCGCAAGTTGGACGAGATGCATCAGCAATATCCCGACAATTACAACAGGGCCAAGAGACCGGATATTGTAGAAGAAAAGAAGTAATCAATGACTCTGACATACATCTTCCATAGTTGTTTCGTATTGGAAACAGAGAAGTCCATTCTGATATTCGACTACTGGCTGGATCCGTACGATGTTGTCTCTTCGCTCCTGAAGAAGGATAAGCATGTCTATGTCTTCTCCAGCCACTTCCACGAAGACCACTTCAATAGGGCCATCTTTGAATGGAAGAAGCAGCAGGAAGCTATCACCTACATTCTCTCGAAGGACATCTACAAACATCGGAGAGCCAGTAAGGAGGATGCCGACGTGTGGCTGGCTAAAGGAGGCACGTGGACTGATGGCACTATCTCTGTTTGGGCATTAGGCAGCACGGATAGCGGTGTGTCTTGGATAGTTGAGACTGAGGGCCGACGAATCTTCCATGCTGGTGACTTGAACAACTGGTATGCCAAGTTCTTGCCCGATGTTGTTCCTGGTCAGCAGATGTATAGTTTTGAAATGGAAGAGGCGTTCGACCCTATAGCCCACGAGAAGCAATACTTGGGTGAATTGAAAGACATCCGGAAGATAGCAGATAGCTTCGACGTGGTGATGTTTCCCATAGACGGTCGCATAGGCAACGGCTACACCCTTGGAGGCCGACAGTTCATAGAGCGTTTCGAGGTCGGTCTCTTCGTTCCCATGCATTTCACAACAGGCTTTGAATCAGCTTGGCGAATGAAGGAGTTTACAGACGAGAAAGGTATTCCTTTCTGGGAAATCAGCGAGGAAGGAGAAACAATTAAAATCTGAGTGAAACTTTTTGCCTCCATATCACGTCTAATAAATAGAAACTTTTAAAAAGAACAATTATGATACTATCAACAACCCCACAGATTGAAGGTCGCCCCATCCGTGAATACAAAGGAGTGGTGACAGGTGAAGTAATTATTGGTGCCAATGTCCTTAAAGACTTCATGGCTGGTATAACTGACTTCTTCGGCGGACGCAGCGGATCGTACGAGAAAGTACTCATCGAGGCCAAAGATTCTTCCATGCAGGAGATGATGCAGCGTGCCCAAGCTCTTGGTGCTAATGCCATCGTTGGCATCGACATCGACTACGAGACCATCGGAGCCAGTGGCTCAATGCTTATGGTGGCCACTAGCGGAACAGCCGTAGTTATCTGAAACACAACTGATAAAACATAACAATTAAAGCCCCGACCTGCAAATCGCAAGCCGGGGCTTCTTCTGGGATTGTATGTAGAATGGCTATGCCATGAAGTGCCTGATATGTCGAGCTGACGTTACCTTGGCATCGTAGATGACTGTCACTTCGCGGGTACGGGGATTCCACTTGGTGTCCATAACGCCTTTCATGTGCTCAACCTTGGCCACTATTTTACGATGGGAGTCGTGACGGCTTACCCTGAAGGTGCAGGTCTTCACGTCAGGACGATAGGCGTGGCCTTTGTGATAACCATTATGTGACAGTGCCCTGTCCACCTTGTCGAAGTGCGAGCCACCTCTGTCATTATTCACTACGACAACAGTTGTCTTCTTGTCGTTTCTGTCGTTGTGGTGCTTATTACCTGCCATTGCCGGCATTGTTGTGATTGCCATCATCATCATGGCTGCGATCACCTTATTCATTGTCTTCATAATCTTCTTTTTTTAATTGTTAATAATCCCTGGCTTACGCCAGCCCCTTATCAAGGGTCTTCAAATGTTCACGGTGCAAAGATAGGGTGATTTGGTGAGGTTTGAAAGAGAATTATCCTATTCAGCAAGGACGGATTCCCTAAAATGTTGTGGGGATTTCCCCTATGAAACCCATATCGCTTGTTGATTGTATCTTTCCTCCTTTGCCGTCTGAAGACATATTCTTTTCGCTCTGCAAAGGTAAATCGCTGTTTCCGAATGGCCTCGGTATTCGGTACGGATTCCGAAAAATCTTCCTTTCCCTTCAGGAACGAGTATTTGACGTAATTCGCACCAAAGCTTCCGATTGCCTATCGTCTTCATCAACCTTTGTGTGGCATCGTGAAAAGAAAAGTCCCTGACGGCAAGGAGCATAAAAGCTCCGAACCAAGAGGGAAAAAGTTAAACTTCAAAACAATTATAGTTATGATTTATTCAAATTTTACAGGCAGAGTTGCCAAGGATGCAAAGGTAGTTGATGGTGTAAACGGACAGTTCCTCTCAATGGATTTAGCCGTTAATGACTTCTCAAAGGGTGAGGAGGTGACGCAGTGGGTGAGGGTACAGACCTCAGACCCGGCACACATCAAACTGGTGCAGTATTTCACTAAGGGTAAGATTCTGACCATTCACGGTAATATCAAGATAGACCAGTGGGAGGGCAAGGACGGAACCCCAAGAGCTCAGCTTCGTGTTCATGCCAAGAACATCGACTTCTTGAATATTGGCAAGAAGCCTGCGACTGACAGCAATGTGCCAGATGCTCCAACTGACACTCCCAAGGAGAAGAAGGACGACCTGCCCTTCTAAGTAATGAAAAAATAGCAGAACTTAAATGGCTCTGCTATTTTTATATTAATACTGTTTTGTTATAAAAGAGGTGCCATATAGACAGGCAGACACCACATGTCTTGATCCTTACGTATGTCCTTAGTGTGGAGAAGGTATCTTTGAAGTATTCTCGAAGAAAATTTCTTCTGGAACTCATCTATAGATGGGTGTGGCGTAGATTGGGCAGACTTTACTTCGATAGGACAAATCTTTGCTTTTCGAGATATGATGAAGTCTACCTCATAGTTGTGCTTGCCAGTCTCTGTTGGCCATGTGTGATAGTAGAGCTTGTTGCCTGCTGCGGTCAGCATCTGAGCAACAATATTCTCATAGATATAGCCAATGTCTGCATTCAGCTTGTTACTTAGCAGTTTCCGGTATATATCATTATTTTTGAAATCGTCATCCCAGAAAGCAAGGGTCACAAACAGTCCCGTGTCTGCGCAGAACAACTTGAACTGTTCTGTGCTAATATGGAGGGCAAGTCCCGCACTGGGGTCGTTGGCATGATATGCTATGTTGGTGGTCATCGAGTCTTTGAGAATGGCAATCTGCTCTGTCAGTCTGTCTACTCGGCTCCCTTCAATTACGCTGCTGACTTGATAGCGAGAAGCGTTGCTGTTCAGCTGGGCTGGTATGGCATGGAATAGCATTGATGTTTGTCCAGTTGGGTCAAGGTTGTAAAAATCCTGGTCATATAGCTCAAGGATGCTACGCTTACGTTGGTCAACGATGCTTAGGTCTTGTGTGTCCAGATAGTCGTTGACAGCCTGTGGCATTCCTCCTACAAGCATATACAGGCGGAAGTCCATCATGAGTTTGCGGTTCAATGCATCTGAAAGTGGTTTCTTTTGCTCAAACATTGTGCGGAGTAGGGGTATAGTTGCCTCATCCCCCAATGCCCAACGGAATTCTTCGTAGTCCATTGGGTACATATCAAGACGAGTCTCTTCACTTGGAATCATAATCCCCTTTGTGCTTTTCTTGATGCTAAGCAACGAACCAGTCTCGATATAGTCGTAACGTCCATCGGCAATCAGGTATTTGATGGCTTGCCGTGCCAATGGCTGCTTCTGTATCTCGTCGAAGATGATGACTGATTTGCCAGGCTTCAGACTCGCGTGATATGACAGTTGCAGTTGTGTGAACAGCATATCAAGGTTGGATATGTCATTGAACAGCTGCTTCACATTGTCTGCCGCTTTAGCAAAGTCCACTACCAGATAGCTCTCATATTCATTTCGGGCAAACTCTTCTGCGATAGTGGACTTACCAATACGCCTGGCACCACGAATCAACAAGGCTGTTGTACCGTGCTGGTTCTTCTTCCAGTCGAGCATTTTCTCGTAGATTTTTCTCTTGAATATTCGTTCAGACATCTTTATAATATGTTTTATGGGTGCAAATATACAAAGTTTCTTCTGAAAAACAAGTGGTTATGCATGGTTTTGTCAAAATTCTCACAAGTTTTTAACCTTTATTTGTCAAAATTCTCATAAGTCATTTGCGTGCTTGCGTCAAAATTCTCACAAGTTACCCATTATTTTGTAGTATTCCGTCGTCCTTTACTTGCTTGCTTGGCAAATATAAATTCGGCAATAATCCAAATTTATTGCCGAATTTATATAATATTTCTCTCTTTTTATGCCCCTCTGCGATGATAAACGGGCTGTTTTGCCAGTTCCATTGCCATCTTCTTGTCAACGACAATCTTTCTGCCAACCTGTGTGATGGCCTTCTTGATTCTGCCGCTTTTCTTGATTCTGTTGGCTGTAGGGAGGCTGCAATGGAACAACTCAGCTATTCCGGCTATGCCGTAAACGTACTTGTCCTCGTCATCTTCCTGCTTATCGTCAATGATGTCCTCATTGGCAGCCTTGATAAGCTGGATGAACTCAATACCACTCATTTCTCCAATTGTCTTTTCTAATAATTCGTCTGTTACCTGACACATATCTTATTATATTGTATATAGGGCTTATGGTACATGATAAAGCCTGTTACTAAATCTTTCCCCAAACTGATGTACCGAAGTGGGGCAGTCTCTTTCCGAGTCCCGGGATCGTCTCTTCTGAGACCGCCCCAACTAAGTTTGGCACGCTACGAAATATTAAAGGGGAAAAATTTAAAGTGCTCGTAACGACAATGCAAAGGTAATACAAAATTTCAAATAACCTCACTGAATAATGGATAATTTTACAGACTATCACAACCATCAATTGAGCAGAATCGGCTCAGAAATCATTGAATTTCTTCATCGCTTTCGCCTTGATATCATCGGCCACGTCAATATATGGCTTCATGGCCTTGTAGTCGCTGTGACCAGTCCACTTCATGACGACTTCTACTGGAATACCAAGTGAAAGGGCATTGCAGATGAATGTTCTTCGCCCGCAAATGGTGCCAATCAGTTTGTATTTGGGCTCAACTTTGTCTATTCGTTCATTTCCCTTATAGAATGTCTGGCGTATCGGCTCGTCGATTTTGGCCAGCTTACAAAGGTCATGCAGATAGGTATTCATCTTCTGGTTACTGATGACGGGCAGTACCTTATAGTCCTCAAACTCAACGCCTTTGTACTTTTCAAGTATGGACTTGCTGTACTTGTTCAATTCAATGCAAAGGCTGTCCGTAGTCTTGATAGTCGTAATCTCAATATGATCTTCCTTCACGTCGCTTTTGCGAAGATTAGACACGTCTGAGTATCTGAGTCCTGTATAGCAGCAAAAGAGGAACACATCGCGCACACGGGCGAGATAGTTTTGATCAGCAGGAATCACACATTCCTCCAGCTTGGTCAGTTCCTCGCGGGTCAAGAAGATAACTTTCTTCTGGGTACTCTTCAGTTTTGGCTTAAACGTCTCAAAAGCCCTGTTCTCATGGTAGCCACGGTGATAGCACCATCTGAGGAACCACTTCAGGAACGACATCTGCTTACCGATGGTACTGTTCTTCATGTTCCTCTTCAAACGCAGGTGCTCAACGAAAGCCAGCAAGCCATTTTCATCGAAATAGTCAAAAGAAAGATGCTTGTTAAACTCCTTCAGATGGTTCTCCATGGCATGGAACTTTTCGAAGGTTGCATCAGTCCAATCATTCTGCCTTCCATTGACCCGAATAAATTCGTTGAAAGATACCCAAAAAATGTTTTTTTCAGGCTTTGTCACCTGTTTGTCAGGTTCAGTATCATCCCAGTTTTCGTCATCATTTTGGGCAATTCGGGTGTTAAAGTCCTGTCGGACCTGCTCGCGAGTTGGCATCACTTCCATCAATTCATACTTACGGAATACCTTGATGATTTCCGCTTTAAGATAGTCCAAATGGTCGTTGATCTCACTCGCAGTTTGCAAAGACTTATTCATACCAGTAGCCCGCTGATTCTCAGCGTCCCACTTGCTTGCATCGGTTCTGTAGCCCGTAAAGAAGTCGATTCGCTCACAATTGAAGGTAACTCGCATACGAATTGGAATATTTTCCAATTGTATTTGGTCATTCCGTTTTTTCTTTGTAACTTTGCCCTTGATTTCAAGTGAGAAAGTTATATTCTTCTTAATTAGCATATCTATTTGGAGTTAAAAATTACCCCCAAAATTACCCCCAAAAATTTAGATACGCAAATTTACTCGAAGAAATTTAAATTTACTGAAAGTCTCAAAAAAGCCCCTGTTTAAAGGGGTTCTGAAAGATATAGTGATAGACAGTGAAACTCAAAGATACGGTATGAGAGGTTCAAAAATATCCCTCTCTCCGCAACCTAAGAGAATAACCGCCTGTTTATCAGACGGTTATTTTTTATCTTATGACTTACACCCATTTTTACACCCATTTTGTGCTTGATAAACACAAATGGCCTCATCCACCTTGCGCTCAAACTCATCACGCTTTGGCGTTCCGACTTTACCGAGGTCTCTGTCAAGTACATCCTCGAAATCCGAGGGTTTCGAATCATAGAATATCATTTTTGAAGGAGTGATCTGATGCTTGTAACTGCGGATTGCTATTCGAAGAATTTCGTGAAGGCCTTGACGCAGTAGATGTGGTCGGCTGTGCTGCCCGTTTCCCTGCAGCTGTGCATAGCAAGGATGGCATTGCCCATATCGACACCTCTAAGGGGTATCGATGAAGCGAGGATGTTTCCTAATGTGCTGCCGCCAGCCACGTCGGAGTGGTTGACGAAACGCTGACACGGCACTCCGGCCTCCCTGCAGATCTCTGCGAAGACTGCTGCCGAGACGGCATCGCTGGCATACTTCTGAGCCGCATTGAACTTGATGACCGGGCCACCGCCGAGAACGGGATGGTTCGTGGGGTCGTACTTCTCGCTGTAGTTGGGATGCCAGGCATGGGCGTTGTCTGCCGAAATCATAAACGCACGCTCAACGGCCTGATAGAAGGCTTCCTCCGTACCACTCTGAGCCAAGGCAATACGCTTCAGCATCATAGAAAGGAAGGGACTGCCGGCACCCTGTTTGGTCTGCGAGCCTGTCTCTTCATTGTCGAAGATAGCCAGCACCTTGGTCATGTCTGTAGTGTCCGTTGCAATCATGGCCTCCAAACCTGCAAAGCACATCGAGAGGTCATCCAAACGGCCTGATGACAGGAACTCATCATGAACGCCGAAGGTGCAGGCGGGTGAGGCATCGGCCAGATAGAGGTCGAAGTCGAGGATATCCTCCGACTTGATGTTCAGTTCGCCGCAGATGACATTCATCAGCAGATTGCCACGTTCCAACTCGCTGGTGACAATACCCAGTATGGGCAGCATATCCTTCTGCTTGCTCAGCTTCACGCCATCGTTCACCTGACGGTTGAAGTGGATGGCAAGGTTGCTAATCTGCAATAGTGGACGCTTCACATGAAGCAGCAGCGTTTTGGGATGAAGTGCATCCTCACCACGGACTATGACGCGTCCTGCTATTGTCAACGGACGGTCGAACCACGTAGACATGATCGGGCCACCATAAACCTCCGTGTTTAGCTTTACAATGCCACCCTCGCAGGTCATCTCGGCATTGGGCTTGATGCGGAACGTGGGTGAGTCACAATGGGCACAGATCATGCGGAACCCTGCATCGGCCAGCGGTTTACGTCCGATGTGGAAGGCATAGACCGACGAGTCGTTCTTCGTCACGTAGAGTTTGTCACCTGCCTGAACCTCTCCGATGGGCATCTGAGGACCAAGCGACGATAGCCAGCCTGCTCCAGATAGCTGGCAATGTTCTTTGCTGCCAGGAAATTCACCGGCGAAGCATTCAGGAAATCCAAAAGTCTCTTAACCATATTGCAAGTGTTTTATCCTAATCATTCTCATAAGTTTGTGCAAATATAGTGATTTATATGCAATTCTTGTTACTTTTGGTCTCAGATTTAAATGTATTTATGCCAAAAGAGCGAAACAAAGCAGACAATTACCGCAAAAAAGCTCATGCAGGCGATACCAAGGCCATGAACAACCTTGACATCCGTTCTGCCCTACATGCAGGCCTTTGCAGCTGGTACGGGCAAACAGGGAGAGAGACGGCATGTAACAGGGAGTGAGGGCCAACCAAACAGGGAGGAAGGTGCTGGCTGCCTCGTTTCGGCCGCCCGCCCGTATGAATAAGGGCGGGCGCCCTTATAGATTGGAGCGCCCGCCCTTATATATTGGAGCGGTCGGCCGAAACCGAGTTTTATTCCTTAGTCATTACATTTTCAGATTGCAAAGATACGAAAAAACAAGGAGAAATCCAAATCTTTTCGTATCTTTCCAGCATATTTCTTAAACAGCGAAAGAGTTATGTTAGAACACATGGCTGCTTTTACGGCATTTCCCTATCTAGAATGACTCACCGGAAGCCAAGTGGTTTTGCGTTTCAGTTTTACTGCTATAGCGTCTGCGGACGCTGCGTGCCACTTTGTGCCACGAGGGAATCTTCTTCATGGTTGAACGCACGGGCTGCACATTCCACAGCAGCAACACCAGCACAAAAGCCACACCCAGCAGACAAGTGATACCATAGAGCTGCTTGATGCTGACCAGTTGGGCCTGCGTAGGGTCGAGGCCGATGCCTCGCGACAGGTTCTCGGCCATCTGATGACGCATGCTGTAGCCATAGACGCCTCCCATCAGCGCACTCACAGGACCGTTACGGATGATGCCGGCAATGGTCAGTCCCATGAAGAAATGCTGGAAGGGCATGAGCTCTTCGAGATAGATGGTAAGTGCCGTGAAATAGATGGCGAAGCCGAAGGCGCGCAACAGCGTGGGCAGATAGAGTCGCTCGAGATTGAGCGTTGGCGACACGTAGAAGTACATCATCATCTGATACGCCACCATACACAGTCCGCCAATGGTGAGCAGCGAGGTGTACTTCAGCTTCAGACGCTTCATCCAGTACATGGTGAACAGACAGCCCAGCGCATTGCCTATCCAGCCTACCAGTTGCAGCACGTTGGTGGTCATCCATCCCCAATGCAGCACGCCACCCGTCAGCGTGTTCTGCAGTACCTTTGGCGTCGAGTCGAGCCACTCGGTAATGACAAACAGTCCCAGCAGAGGCAGCAGCGTCTTATAGCGGAAGGCAGCCATGTCGATATAAGGATGTCGGATATGACGGGCGCGCTCGATGGTGAGCACCAGCGTGACGATGAACATCACTACCCCGTGGCGCCATTGTGCACCATCGCTCCAGTTGTAGTATTCGCCATAGTTGAAGAGCCACACCAACTCGAGAATGCACAGACTCCAGAGCAGACAACCCAGCCAGTCGATGCTGATGAGCGGCATGGGTTTCATGAAACGGAAATTCTTGGTGAGCGTGTAGACGATGAGCACCACCACGAGCATCAGTCCGATGACGAGCCAGTTCATCATCTGCCAGTTATAGTGATAGGTCACCACACCTGCCAGCCACGACTGCATGAAGATATCGCCCACCACGATGATGTAAAGCAGGGGGAAGAATATCTTGAAGTCGCGTCCTGGTGCCATCCACAGCTGGATGTTCGACATGCACTCGAAGGTACCGCAGAGCTTAAAGAAACCAGCAAGGAACGACAGCACACAAAGCAGCGGCAATGCCAATTGAGAATTGATAATTGACAATTGACAATTTACGATTGCCAAAGCCAGCAGATTGCACGCCATGATGACCAGCGCCGATGTTAGCAGCAGCTGGCGGTTGGTGAAGCGGAACTTATAGCGGAACAGAAACGGGAACGGCATGTTTACTCCTACCACGCTACATATTCCGATGAACATCACGTCGTCGTGCATCAATCCTGTGGTGCCAGTAATCTGCGAGGCGGCACCCAGATAGATGCAACCCGTCAGCTGGAACATCAGCGCCATCAGCACATAGAGCCACTGACGTATTTGTTTGGGCACCCATTCACGATACATCGGCATCGAGAACGGGCCCATGGGTATTGGTCCTGCCATACTTTAAAGTTTAGAGTTTAAAGTTTAGAGTTTAGAGTTAATAGTTTACCTCACACTCTACGTTCAGGCCGGCGAGGAGTTTCTTCACGTCTTCGGCATTGTTACCCTCAGTCAGACGGATGCGCACGGGCACACGCTGCTCTACCTTCACGAAGTTGCCAGTAGCATTGTCCACAGGGATATGCGAGAAGGCGCTGCCGGTACCAGCGGCTATCGACTCCACCTCGCCCTGGAACACAACACCTGGGATAGCATCAGCCTCGAACTCCACCTTGTTGCCTACGGCAATGTGCTTCATCTGTGTCTCGCGATAGTTGGCCACTACCCACACCTGATTGTCGTCTACGATGCGAGCCAACAACTGTCCTGGCTGAACCAGCTGACCTTCGTGGATATCCTTCTTTGACATCACACCGTCGCAGGTAGCCACGATAACCGTATAGCTCAGGTTCAGGCGAGCTAAATTCACGGCAGCCTCGGCTACACTGGTGCTGGCATGCGTCTGCGAGAGTCGCTGAGCCTGTTCGTTCTGCACGAGGGCAGTACTCTGTTTCTGGTTGTTTGCCTGCTCATAGCGGGCCTTGGCAGCCTCGTATCGGGCACGGGCGTTATCATACTGCTGACGCGTTACGGCGTCCTTCTCCAGCAGGGCTGCAAAGCGCTCGTAGTCGGCCTTGGCATTCTCCATGTTGACACGAGCCTCGTCGATACCGGCTGATGCTACACGAACATTACTGGCGGTAGTGTTCATGCCTGCCGATACGACTGACGAGCCTGAGCGCTGGCCTTTCAGCTGAGCCTCGGCCTGAGCCAGCTGCAACTGATATTCAGCATCCTCGATAATCACCAGCGTGTCGCCTTTCTTCACGTGCTGGAAATCCTCAAAACGTATTTCCTTGATAAATCCACCCACACGGGCATTCAGCGGTGTGATGTGACGCTGCACCTGTGCATCGTCTGTCCACTCCTTGCTGCCAAGGTGCAGAAAACGGCTGCACACATAGCCCAGTGCCAGCAAAACTACTGCGATAATAACGACGTTATATGTTCTCTTGATATGTTTCTGATTCTTCATAATTCGTTTAATTCGTGAAATTCGTGGTCGAAAAAATTAAATCGTTCCTGCGATATATTTAAGTTTGTAATATGCGTAGACGATGTTGATGCGGGCGTCTACCTCCTGCAATTCGGCGTTCAGTCGGATGTTCGAAGCATCCAGCATGTCGGTAATCAGCGCCAACTGGTTCAGGTAGCGTTCGTTCACCACCTCGTAGTTCTGTCGGGCCAGTTGCACGCTCTTCTTCTGCGTGTCCAGATCAGCGTAGGTCTGCTGCCAGAGTGTCCAGGCCTGCTGTACCTGATTGTCCAAGCTCTCGGCCACCACCTTCTGCTGTTGCTGACTGCGCAGCACGCCTGTCTTAGCCTGACGCACCTTCTTGTTCTGCTTGAACAGCGAACTGAGGTTATAGCGTATGCCTACACCCACATACCAATAATTAATGTTCTTGTCGATGGGGGGAATGTCGTAGGTAAACGGACCTGAGAAGTTGTCGGCAGCCACCACTGCCACCTTTGGCAGCAGCTCGCTCTTGGCCAGCTTCAGCTGTTGCTCAGCCATCTTAGTCGATAGTTCCGACTGCTCCATCTGTGGCGACGAAGTGAGAGCGGCCTGCTGCCAGTACTGCTGACCATCATGGGCAAAAGCCTGACTGACAATCGTTGAATCTGGCATGATATTGACCTCGCTGAGGCCTAAGGTATTGCAAAGCTGATGGTTCAGAATAATCTGCTGGTCTTGCAATTTTCGCAGTCCCAGTTTGAGTGTTTCCATCTGCAGCTCATAGCGTGTAACATCATTCTTCAGCGCCATGCCCTGCTCCTGTTTGGCATGTATATCGTCTATGAGACAGCGGGTCAGGGCGATATTCTGCTCGTACACCTGCATACGGTTCTGAATCTTAAACAAGTCCAGGTACTGGCCCAAGGCCAGAAAACGTTGAGCATTGAACGTTGAACGTTGAACGTTCTGAGCCATATCGCGCTGCAACTCAGCCACACGTATGCCTGCATTCACCGCACCACCGGTATAGACCACCTGTTGCGCCTCCAGCGCAAACGAGTTGCCGAAGTGGGGCGATGAGAAGCCCTGGGCATTCGTAAAGTCACGATCCATCACCACCACGTTGCCGTTATACGATGCCGACAACGAGGCTTTCACATCGGGCAGTCGCTGAGCACGAGCCGCCTCTACACCTTTCTGAGCAAAATCTACACTGGTCTTCGTTTCCTGAAGAGTCTTGCTACCCGTTTCTACTAATTCAAACAGTTCCTTGACTGTCATCGCGCGCTTCTGGCCCCACATTGGCATCACGCCAACTACGGCCATCAGAAGCAGTACGCTTCTAATCTTCATACATAATCATTAAAATAGGGGCTATTTTTTATCGGCAGCAACACAAAAAAGGCGCGTTGCTACTTGGTCCTCGCCTTTTGACGGGTGCAAAGGTACGACATTTTTCGCAAAGTTGTAACCTATAGAGCCCCGATTTTTAGCATTGTTTAACTCTTCGGCATCGTGTAAATAAGAGCCCAAAACGCCTCCGAAAGTGTCAAAATACAATCATGCCGTGAAGCCGAAATGTCATGCTAAAATTGCTTCCTTTTTGTGCTGAAAATTCTACAGATTGAACAGGTAAGAGTGTTAAATCGGTAAAAAAGTGTTAATTTTCAGGGGGGGGGGGACGGCTTTTGCATACACTTTTATGTGAAAATTTGTATTTTTGCAAGGTTAAACTTTAATACAACACGCGCGCATACGTATGAAGAGTGTAATGAGGAAAATAAGAAACTGTCTGTTAATGCTACTGCTGCTAGTGGTGGCCAGCCATGTTTCGGCCCAGGAGCTGACCATCAGCAACAACCTGGTTTACGACGCCACGCTGACGCCCAACATCAGGCTGGACATCGGTCTGTCGCCCCATTGGACGATGGGCCTGACCACCGGCTTCCGCCACTGGCCCAGAGGTAACTTGACGCAGAAGAAGTGGCGACACTTGATGCTGGCGCCAGAGGTGCGCTACTGGGCCGACACGCTGCAGACAAGGCATTTCTTCGGCATCAACGCCATGTACAGCCACTTCAATGCCGGCTATACCGACATGGTGATTTACAAAGGCGTGAAGGACGAACGCCGTCAAGGCGACCTCGTAGGTGTGGGCGTCTTCTATGGCTACTCGTGGCATCTGGGGCGCCGCTGGACACTCGAGGCGCTGGCAGGTGTGGCAATAGGCTATGCCTGGTACGACCGCTTCGTCATCAACAAGCAGGAAGACGACTGGGACCCCATCGGCGACGGCAAGAGTGTCTTTGCCCTGCCACAGCTGGGTCTGAACATCGTCTACCACATCCCCCTGAAGTCTAAAGAAAAGCGCCGCTATGGAATAACGGCAATAGAGAATACAAATCATTTTAATCAATAAAAAAGTTTTTAGTATGAAGAAATTATTTAATTATGCCTTTCTGAGTGCGATAGCACTTACAGGCGCAACGATGTTCACAGCGTGCTCGTCGAGTGAAGACTCCACAGCATCGACTGAAGAGCAGAATCCGAACTTCAACCCCGTAACCAACGAGGTGCTGACCAAGTTTGTGTTTAGCGTGTCAACGGGTAATCAGGCTACTACCCGCCAGTCTTCTTCTGCTACTCAGGCTACCACTTCGGAAACATTCCGTGGTATTACCAATGCGGCTCTTTTTACTTATAAACTAACAGGTGACCCCACAGGTGATGGTAAGCATCTGCCTGCAGCAACGACTGCTGACAAGTACATTGACTTGGGTAGTCCTGTTGCAAGCGCTACTATTAGTAATACCAATTCCCATCGTGTATTGGAGATGAGTTTGCCCATCAATACAAATACGATGCTTTTCTACGGAAAGGCCCCTGAGGGTACTGCATCTTCGGCTGAGGCCACAAAGGGATATTCTGCTTATGATCTCTACGGACACCTTGATGCTTATACCCTGGCTGGTGGTACAGGCGACGATGCCGGCAAAGACATCTCTGCGGCCAACTTTGAGTTGGGCAAGCGCATGACTGCTGCAAACAAGACAAAGTATGAAGAGATTAAGAAACTGCTTGGAGGTGTGCTGACCTGTATCATCAATACCAAGATTGCCAATGGCGACCATGTAGCTCTGTCAGCAGGAACCTATGGTGTTGATGTAGCTACGACTGATTATCCTGCCGTCGTCAATTGGTATGATTATGCCAATAATAACAATACCAGTCCAGTAGAGACAACCCATGAACTTTATCCCCTGGAGAAAAAACTGGCTGATGTGTATAATGCATTGACCACTATTCAGCAATCAACAGGTGAATTGCGAGCAGGTTATGGTACTGCCATCTTACACACGATTCAGGATGCGTGGTCTGTCATCAACAGCGTAAAATGCGCCACCCCGTTTAGCAAGGGTGAGGCAGTGGCCAAAAAGATGGCAGAATTAATCCATAATGAGATTAACACCTATTTTGATGGTACTGTTCCTGTTTCTGGAGATAATAAAGGTGGAGCTGTGTCGGATGTTACTTTTAAGGCCGTTAACGCGATGATGACTGCCTTTAATGCCGATACGGCATGGCCAACAGCAACCCATCCCACTGTCAGTAGCATAGAATCAGAAGACCTTACAAAATTCCCAATGGCATACTCTGTGCCTTCTGGAGCTGCTCATTATGATTGGAAAAGTGAAACAAAAACGTTTGAATATGTAACCGACTACAGCACTGCTTCTGTTGGTGGCGCTGGTGGTTTCACGGTAGACAGCTATTTCTATCCTGCCGAACTACTGTATTTTGGCAATAGTCCGCTGCGTGTATCAGGCACAGAGCATAAGGAGCCGACCTATCCTAATGGTGTAGACAACTGGAAGACAGATGCCAGCTGGACTACAGATTGGGTTAAAGATAGCCATGTAGTATCTACAACCCGAAGCGTGGCCATGAGGAATAACATCAATTATGGTTCTGCACTGTTAAAGACTACCGTTGGTTACAAGACGTTGACGCTGAAGGACAACAACCATGCCATCCAGAAAGCAAAGGATTCGTCACTCGCTGACAGCGACGAGCCTGATAAGGAGATTACTGTAAATGCTACAAGCTTCCAGTTGGTAGGTCTTGTCATTGGTGGCCAGTATAAGAAAGTCGGCTGGGACTTCACTCCCAAGACCTCTGATAACAGCCAGGGTTACGTTTACGACAAGGCCATTCCTGAAGGTGCAGAAGCAATTCCCGGAACTGTCAACACAGCATCAACTCCTAACTACACGCTGTTGTTTGATAACTACAAAGCAGGAGATGTAGCTCAGGATGTTGTCTATGTCGCTCTGGAGCTGAGGAACAATACCGGTCAGGATTTCTATGGCAAGCACAACCTCATCCGCAACGGCGATTCGTTCTATCTGATTGGTAAACTGGATCCCGCTAATTATACTTCTGCAACAACTCCCGTTGCTCTTCCTTGGAGTAACTTGTCTCAGAAGTCTAACGACCATCCGCTGCCTCCGTACAATGCTGATGGTACCAGCAAGCAAGTCGTTCGCGTATTCATGCAGGACTTTATGACTACCGCTAATTTCTGGTTTGGTGAGAATTCACTGCATGAAGCTTTGTTGACTGTTCCTGACTTGCGCCACAGCTCTCTGACACTGGGACTGTCGGTTGATATGAACTGGTCAACAGGTATTACCTTCAGTGATGTTATCTTAGGTCAATAATCCTTGACTATAATGAGCAACAGGTGTCGTGATATCATCAACGGAACGCTGACAGCAATACTGGCAACGGTATTGTTGTCAGCCTGTTCGTTGATTGACGATGAGCTGGGGAGCAAGAAGACCGACTACAAGCTGGACTACGAGCTGCGACTGGTGACCAACGTCACCATTGAGATTAATACGCAGCTGCCAAACCAGCAAGATGCCGGCCTGGCTCGCGCCCTGCGTCAGCATCTCAGCGGCATCTTCACCGACTTTGCCCACGACGTGGACCTGTCGTTCTACGATACCGAAGGTGACTCGCTGCGACTGCAGCACGACCAGCACATCATGGACGCCAGCCAGCAGAGCTACACGCTCTACATGCCGATGCGCCAGTATATGCACCTGGCTGTGGCCAACGTGGTGGATAATGCGGTGGCAGGCCTTGAGGATGATGAACGCTGCCACAGCGCCCGCCTCAACAATTCTTCTGCCGACACCATCGACTCGCACACCACAGGCCTGTTTACGGCTCGTCAGCCCATGAAGATGCAGGAAGGCGTCGACCAGACCTTTAAGGTCAGACTGTATATGGCTAACTGTGCCGCCGCCCTCGTCGTAGACCCCCGCGGACACGACATCAGCAGCATGAAGGTGTATACCACAGGCTTCGCCTCGCGGTTTAACATCTGCGACAGCACCTACGTCTTTGCAGGTCGCGACCCCATCGTCAGGACACAGCTGGTGACAGCGAATGACGATGACAGGGTTTGCTTCTGTTCGGTCAACCTCCCTTCGCGCGAACCTTATTATATATATAGCAAGGGTACGCGGAGTGTCATCGAGACGGAAGACTTCCTGGGTGAGCCTGGCAATGAGGACATATGGTCGTTCACCGCCATCGTTACCAAGAAAGACGGTACAAAAACCAAGACCGACCTCACCTTGAAAGAGCCGCTCCGTGCTGGACAGCTGAAGATACTTTCGGGTTGGGTGACCGACGAAGGCGTGGTGAAGACAGAAGACGAGACAGTAGGTGTCAGCGTGTCGCTGGACTGGAAAGACGGTGGGCAATACGATCCGGAACTGTAGAGAGAGGGAGAGTTAAGAGATAAGAGATAATAGTTAAGAGTTAAGAGTTAAGAGAACATGTTGGACGTTCGGAACACATTCTTCTGCTTGATGCTGTGCACGATGATGCTGTCGTGTACGGCAGTAGACGATGTGCCCGGCGTTGACAACAGCGAACAGGAACCCAACCTGGTGCTGAGCATCGGTAAGACGAAGACGTTGACCCGCCAGGGACTCGACGTGATACAAGATGAGGGTCAGACGTTCAGAGGCCTGAAAGGCCTGCTGGTGATTCCCTTTGCCACCGACGACGACGACACCCCAGTAGCATCGGATGACATGCCGCTGATTTCGGTAGTATCTGGTAATCAGACCAATAAGGTTGATGGACGCTACTACTATTATATGGATAAATGCAACCTGACGCGAGGCACTAACCGTGTATTGGTGTACGGTCAGGCAGCGACTATCAGCGGGAAAGAGTCTGCTGACAAGAACGGCCAGCTGAATACTACGCTGAAAGGACGTATGCTACCTGCTGACATCACGTTCAGCCTGCAGTCTATCCGTGAGACTTATGATGTGGATCCCAGTGCTCAGGCTTTAGCCAGCTATATGACAGCCATTGCCAATACCACTGACTGGAGCACCACCGATAATGCGCAGCTGAAAGGCCTCTATCTGGACTTTATCAATGCCAAGTCGGACGGTACGGGACTGATGGGAGGCTCTGCCGCACATGTGAAGGCCTATGTGGAAGCCCTCAAAGAACAGTTGACAACCATCAAGAATGCAGGAGGTACAGCTACTGATATCGTAAACCTCTGTACTGATATCATCAGCAATATTGACAATAACAGCAATATTGAAAGCAACACCTACCCCCGCTCTATCGGTCTGCCCGATGGTGCTGCTGCCCTGCGCTGGACCGGTAGTGCTTTTACCGTCCGCACGCAGGCTACCACTCTCGACAACATCAACGGCATTACCCGCTGGACATATCCTGCCGAGCTGTGGTACTATGCTAACAGCGGTATCCTGACCTCAGAACAGGATGTGGCCAAGACGACCTATGCGTCTCAGACGCAATGGAGCAGTCTGCTAAACGGCTACTACAAGGCAGGAAAAACTGTCACTGGAGGAACCAAATCGGTAGCAGTCGAACAGCCCCTGCAATATGGCGTTAGCCGTATGCAACTGACACTGAATAAGATAACAGGCACGCTCAGTGACGCTAAAGAACAGAATGTCAGCTATGAAGCCAGCCAGTTCCCCTTGAAGGCAGTCATTATTGGCGGACAGCATACGGTAGGCTTCGACTTCAAGCCGCTAATGCCTCAGAGCGATGTGGATGCAAGTTTCATTTACGATACGGTGGTAGGAAGTCCTGATACCAACGGCAAATATACCGTCAACACGCTGGTGCTGCAGACCTACGATGATGAGAAGGTGCCCATCGTGCTGGAATTCGAGAATAAGACCAATCAGAGTTTTACCGGCAAGGATGGCATTATCTATCCTGACACGAAGTTCTACCTGATAGCACAGATAGACCCCGACAACGGATTAAATAGTAATGCCGAAACACAAGGCCGTGTATTTACGCAAGACTATACAACGACGATGACGATGAACGTGACATCGCTGGCCAATGCCTACTCGTGCATGCCCGACCTGCTGTCGCCACGACTGGAGATTGGCGTACAGGTGACGACGACGTGGATACAACCGACAACGACAACGGTGATATTGTAGGTTTAAAGTTTAGAGTTTAGAGATTAGAGTTTAGAGATTTAGAGAGATGCGTAAGGCGCTGATGTACATATTGGTAATGATGATGATGGGGTTGACAGCCTGCAGCTCGTCCGATGCGACGGAAGAGCCACAGCCTGGACAGCAGAAACCCACCATGCTGACCATCTATGTGTATTCGCCAGAGCATCCTGTGCTGACGCGTGGTGACGTTGGTCCCGTCAATGCCTCAACAGAAGAAAACAAGGTGACGCAGCTGCAGATATGGGTCTATGATACCAACGGCAACAAGGTAGGCTATCTGAGTACTACAGAGACGGCTACGCTGAATGGCGGTGAGGGTGCTACCTACCAGATTCCCGTCAGCGATGAGTTTGCTCAAAGCAAGCCCAACGTCGATGTCTATGTGCTGGCGAATGTGACAACAGTCAACTGCGGCATCACCGCCTCATTCACAGAGAACACCACTCATGATGTGCTGTTGAATGATGCCAAGATAACAACCGCTCATTACGGTCTTTCATCTCTTCAGACCTCTGTCCCCAGTGCAGGTCTTCCGATGGCTGGCGAGCTGAAGAATCAGCCTGTCGTTGGTGACGCGCCAGTATTACGTATCGGCACTACAAGCAAAATTGCCACTGTGCCATTGACGCGTGCTGTGTCGAAGCTGCGGTTCGTCTTTGCCAACACAGAGGGCTCTCCCACGCTGAGCATCACCGGCATCAGTCTGAAGGCGGAGATGATTCCGAATGAGGAATACCTATTCCCGCAGGCCCAGACATTGACTTATAACAGCAGTGTCGCACCTCTGCTGTCAACAGCCATTACCCCAGTGGCATCGAAGCCCAATCCGGCAGACTATGAATACAAGGGCCAGGGAGCCCAGGCGTATGAGAATCTCCTCAACGAAGCAGGCCTGACGCAGACCAATACCTACTATCTGCGTGAGTCGGACAAGCAGTTGGAGGGCACCATCAGTTATCAGATTGACGGTACTGACCAGACGCCAGTTACCTTTAAGATGAGTGAGGCAGGTGACTTCCTGCGCAACCACTCATGGATAGTCTATGCCTACTACGAGGGACTCTCGGGTATGCAGGTCGTTACGGTAGACGTGACACCCTGGGAGGAGCGAAACGGAGAGCATACGGTGTATAACTGGTAAGACCAAAAATGAAGATTGAAAAGTGAAGAATAAGAAACATACATACACGAAGATCATTCAGACAGGACTCATGGCGGTTCTGGGTGGACTGCTGGTAGCTTGTTCCAACGACTCTGGAGAGAGCATCGAGTCAGACAACGAGCTCAGTCTGGTGTCGCTCACACGTAGTACCACCCCATTTACCGCTACTGACGACTATTCTCCTATCGGCGTCTTCTTGGTGAAAAATGGAACGAATGGTCTTGAAACGCAGTCGGGCCGCTTCATCTATCGCTCTGGCGAAAACTTATGGAAGTCCAGCATAGAAGTGACGCCTAATAGCAATTACGTCCTCTTCGGCTATGCCCCTGCCGATGCTGCCACAGCTACCCTTTCTAATGTGTCGACCCCAAGCATCTACTCTAGCGCTACCCTTACCTTCAGCAGTCTGCCTGCTGTCAGCAGTAAGGATATCTGTTTCGTCGTCGGCGTGCAGCAAGTGAATAGTAAGACCGCTGAAAAGAATATTCCCTTAGGACAATTCTCCTTTACAGGAAAATCAGCTGACAACTACGTCAATCTGCTGATGGACCATGTCTATGCTGCCGTGTGTCTGCAGATGACATTGGACAGCGATTATGCACAGCTGCGTAACATCAAAATCAGAAAGCTGGAGCTGCAGGCGACCGCGTCTACTGCCACAGCCACTATCGCGCTGGCGTCTAACCCGACCAGAACCTCGCCAGTACAGTCGGTTACTTATAGTAATCCGACAGGCGAACAGTCGTCGGCCACCTTCTTCGACAGCACCGAGGGTGTAGAGCTTAGTGCTACGGAGGTCAAGGAAGCGACTTGTTGTTTCGTGCCTAATTTGAAAAATAACCTGACACTGAAGACCACCTATGACGTCTACGACAGAAACGGCAATAAAATCGGTGAACGTACTGCTACGAATAAGTTGCCGTCCCTGAGTGCCTCCCGTGGTCAGCGAGTGAACCTCAGTCTGACCATTGCACCAACCTACCTCTATGTGCTTTCGGATCCAGATTTGGACAAACCGATGGTGGTGGTGAATTAAATGTTGAAAGTTGAGAGTTTAGAGTTGAAAACGATAAAGTCCATAATAAGCTTGATGATGTTCCTGGCTGCGTTGACAGCCCAGGCTCAAATATCTATTGGCGGTAGCATCTATGGCGGCGGTAATGCCGGCGACACCGGCGGCAGTACGAAGGTCACTGTTTATGAAGGCAATCTGCATGCAGTATTTGCCGGAGCACGTATGGCTAACGTGGGTGGTTCTGCCTTTGTACATATCGATGGTGAGCATGCCTCCGACTATATCCTTGCCGACTACGTCTATGGCGGTAATGATATAGCAGGAACCATCGGTACGTCAACGACTCTGCCTGTTGATGAAAACAATCAGTCCATTCTGACTGAAACGGAAGAGAATCATATTGACAATACTTGGAATGCCTTTGTGCGCATCTCTTCCAAGACAACTACAGGTGATGAACTACCCAATAATGCCAAAGTTTATATCGGCCAGCTGTTTGGAGGTGGTAATGGTTATTATGACTATAATTCAGAAACCACAGGCGAGGGTTCCAGTGCCGTTACGACCTATCAGGCAAAGGATAAAGCGACTGGTGATGTGGTGGCTTCCAGCACCAATGAGTTGTCTGCTCCGGAACTCGGTAAAGCCTACTTGGAACTGAAGGGCGGCTCTATCGTCTATGCCTACGCTGGTGGTAACAATGCTACGATTACTGAAAATACCGTTGTTTGTCTTGACAACCCCAGCAAGGTGGTCAGCTACATCAAGGACACCAGAGTCACAACAGAGGATGATGGAGAGCTGCTTACTGCTGCCCGTTTCAAGAAGATGAGAATCAATACCGGTTTCTCGTATCCCAGCAGTGATGCCTTCCAGATTGGTTGTTTCTTTGGTGGTAACAACAAAGCCGAGATGGCCATCCGTCCGACGTGGAACCTGAAACGCGGTCTGATTCGTAACCTGTATAGTGGCGGCAACGAGGGCGCCATGACGCACCCAAAGGGCATTTATCTGGTGCTGAACTCTCCTGATCTCAAGGTGGACAATGTCTATGGCGGTTGCCGTATGGCTAACGTCAATCCTGCCAAGAACGCCATCGAAGAAGAAACCATCGGAGGCACCAGGTTCCCTGCAGGCTATGCTGCCCGTTTGTTGATTACGGCAGGTGATATTAATAATGTCTATGGTGGAAACGATATCACAGGTAATGTCTATGGTGGTAACGCTGTAGGTATTCATTGCAGTATCAAGGGTGATGTCTATGGTGGCGGTAACGGCTCGTATCCCTATACGGACAACCCAGACCTGGCTAACCATGATATATTTGGTGACCTGTATTACGATCCAGGCTCCTCTTCTGTTGATGCCCTTAAAAGCTTCCGCCCCAATGCCGAGTCGGTATCTATCCGTGTGGTAGGACAGTATGAGAAAGACGCTCAGGGCAATGTCATCGAGAGTAGCGTTGTTCCTACCGTTATCGGTGGTGCTATTTATTGTGGTGGTAACAATGCCACGCTGCATTCCGATGACCCCACGAAAGATGTGGCTGCAGAGTTGAAGATTGGCTCGTATGTCATTGCTGACAGGGCATTCCTGGGCAACAATGGTGCGAATATGAAGGATGAGGACATTTTGGAACATTATGCGAAGAGTGTGGATGATGCGGGAAATGTGGTCGATTCGGGTGGCAAAGACTTCAGTCAGATGGACTTGACAAATAAAGACGAGTTCGAGAAGTATATGGATGCCGTAGCGATGGATGTCAAGCCGCGCATTGCCTTCGATGCCATAAAGAATAAAGATCCGCAAGACTATATTCCCTATTCCACCAAGTTTGGCTCGTTCTATTGTGGCGGTAACGTGGGTAGCATGAAGGTTAATGGTGCCGAGACGCTTAACTTTGACGAAAAAGTCATTGTCTTCGATAAACTCGTAGGAGGTAGTAACGATGCCAATATCTATGCGAAGCCCGGTCTGAATGCAGAGTATCTGGGTGGTCTGCTGGGAGAACCCGATGCCAATGGCAACAAGCTGACACTTAACTTCAATGGATTGAAGATTCAGCCCATGCGTTGGGTGATTGAACGTGATGAGAATACTTACGAACCCGTCTTGGATGCTAATGGCAACGTACAATATATCCTGGATGCTAATGGTAACCGGCAGTTGGAGTGGAACACCATCAGTGCCTCTACGGGTAAGGATGTCGCTCCAGTCACCACACTGACGCCCGATGCTGGAAAAGACTATGCAACCAGTACCTCCGATGACTTAGACCGCCGTTTTAAGGGTGGCAACATCTATGGCGGCTGTTACAATACAGGACATGTAAACGGTAATGTCATCATCAACCTTGATGCATCATTAGAGGACCGCAAAGGTGATGATGCCATCTTCGATCAAGTGGAGCAGAACGAGGGTGAAGCCATCCTCTATGGTAAGGACAGCTATAAGATTCTTCAGCGTCGTTCAGGCGTTCTCCTCGACGAACAGGGTATGGACGTGCTGGGTAAGGCACTCAACGTGTTTGGTGGAGGCTATGGTTCAGGATCTGAAATTTGGGGCTCCACCACCATCAACCTCAATGCCGGCTACACCTTCCAGATTTTCGGTGGTGGCGAGCGAGGCGCCATTGGTCATGGAACCTATAATGCAACAGCAGAAAAGATCGAATACAACACCTATGATCCGAAATACAGCTGCTACGTCAATCTGAAGGGTGCTGATGCAGGTGTCTATCGCGGACATGCAGACGACAAGACCAATATGGCGGAGGCTGAGTTCATCTATGGTGGCAGCTTCGAGGCTCCCATTTGCGGTAATACCGTCATCAACCTGGGTAACGGACGTATCTTCAACTCGTTTGCTGGTTCTTGTAATGCCGATATCTTAGGACATACGGAGACATACATCGGACGTAGTGGTGTGGATGCCAATGGTAACGATATCCTTGGCTTCCCCTGGGTTCGCGACCACGTCTATGGCGGTAATGACTTGGGTGGACGGATTCTTCGTGATTCCAGCTTCATCAGTCGTGTCAGTGATGCCGCTAAAGCCAAGATGCATAATCCTAAACCTACTGCTACTGCCGATGTCGCCAAGGCCTCAGCCTATATGGAATATATCCAGGGACGTGTGGACTACATCTTTGGAGGCTGCTATGGTGACTACGACTATAAAGACCGTTACTTTAAGGACTATACTTATGACGATGGCAGGTCCAAGCCTGGCTTCACCAAGCCTCGTCTGGACAATGCTTTTGTTAACTTCAAGGCAAACAACCATACCCGCAATGCGCTGAACAGAATCTTTGGCGCTGGCCAGGGAAGTTTAAAGGGCTATGGTGTGGATAGCATGCAGAACCGCAGCTATATCCTGGTAGATATACCAAATGCCGGTACGAGATTCCAGAATGTAGAGGTCTTTGGCGCTGGTGCCAACTGTGGTTTGGGAATGGGAGCTGATTCTACTACGGTAGCTGCTAATCCAGATAAGTACACGGCTATCATCGATCTTTTCAGGGGTGACATTAACAATGTCTATGGTGGTAGCTTCACGGAGGGCTTTACCCGCCGAACAATAGTGAATGTGCCCAGCACATCCGCTATCAAAGTCCAGAATCTTTTTGGTGGTGCTTATGGCGCAGATCCCCTATATCCCTGTGACGTTTATGAGTCGCACGTCAATTACCATAGTGCGGATGCTACTGTAGCGAGAAATATCTATGGTGGTAACAACCAGGCAGACCGTACACTATATGCACAGGTCAATATCAGCACTCCCGTCTATAATGGTGCATCAGACCCCAAAACTGGTACGAAGTATATGGCATCAGTCTTCGGTGCCGGCTACGGTGAGGACTCTTGGGCGCAGTATACGGAAGTCAACTTGCTGAATGGTGCGCAAGTCTATGAAGTTTATGGCGGAGGACATAATGGAAAGGTTATTAACAGTAGATCACTGCTGAAGTGGAAGGAAAATGACCCGACTCTTGATATCAGCATGCCAGGCTATGAAGAGAGTGGTCTTGATCATAAAACGCTGGTTCATGCCACTCGCTTAGGTGGTAAATATAATACCAATGTACACATCAACGAGGGTGCTACCGTATGGAACTATGCCTATGGTGGTGGTCAGGGTGACTCTATCAAGGTGAAGAATGGCATTCTGGGCAGTGGCGATGTCTATGGCACAACCTATATCGACCTGCTTGGCGGAACCGTCAACAAAGACCTTTATGCTGCAGGAACCAGTGGAGGTGTGAGAGACTCCTTACGTGTCACGTCTTCAGGCTTCGACACGGCGGGAGGACGGCATATCGAAGGCTTCACAGCCAGCAGTACCGCCTATATTGAGGGTGGTAAGGCACGTAATGTCTATGGTGGCGGCTGGCGTGGTAGCGTTGGTTATCATTTAGGAGGCGTCAATGCTACTACTGCTGATGACATTCCAGGTGAGACACACGTCATCATCGGTAAACTCGACGGCACCAGTTTCATTAATGGTATTCCTGCTATCGAGCGCAATGCCTACGGTGGCGGTGAAGGCGGTGCCGTATTCGGTACGACGAACATCACACTCAACAATGGCTTTATCGGTTATCGACATTTCGACGAAGAACCCTCTGGGGATTTGGATACGCTGCAGGTATGGTCTGGCACTGACACCAATATCAAGAAAGACTACTACCAGGAGAAGCTGCATGATGAGACCTGGTCAGGTGACGGTACGAACCGTCTGAATGACAGCGGTTGCGTCTTCGGTGGTGGTTATATCGACAACAGTAATGTTGACGTCACCAATGTGAAAATGTACGGTGGCGTGGTCCGTAACTCACTCTTTGGCGGCGGTGAGATTGCCGCCATCGGACGAGGCATCATCCATGCCAGCGGTCAGGACAACAGCGTCCGCACGCTGCAAGGTATCTACAAAGCCGGTAAGACGAACGTCGAGCTCTATGAAGGACATGTGCATCGTAATGTCTTCGGTGGCGGTCGAGGCTACAACAACCTGGGTAAAGGTGGTACGCTCTACTCTGACGGTTACGTCTTCGGACAGACCGAGGTACATGTCTTCGGTGGTACGGTAGGTACTGTAAAGGAGTTGGCGCGCGAGAACGGCAACGTCTTCGGCGGTGGCGATATCGGTTATGTCTATAGCGCCTATGAGAAGGATGGAGACCTTTATGTAGGAATCAAGGACGGAGAGCGTTACAAAACCCAATATGAGGGCTACTATTACGCATACAAGAAAGGTAGTGAGGCATATACTCCTGGAGCCCTGCCTGATGCCAGTGACGAAAACTGGGTAAAGGACGACGAAGAGTATGTGCTCACCGAGGACTGCAAGGTGCTGATAGAGCCGCATCCAAAGGCGTTGTCAGCTGTTACTATAAACAGTCATAGCTACGCTGCCGGTGAGTACGTTACTACGGAAGACCTCAATACTTTAGGCAACAAGAACGACACCAAATGGAACAGTTTGGATCCTGCAGGTATCATTATCTTCAATGCCGTATTCGCTGGTGGTAACACCTCATCAGGTTCTTCAGCGGTGTATGCCAACTCCACTACGGTATTCGGTAATGCTACGGCATCCGTACACGATGTGTACCACCGTGACCTGATTACCCTGGGAACAGGACGTACGGGAGGATTGTATGGTGATGGCAACCTGACCTTCGTGGACGGCTATCGTGGTTTGAACATCACCAACTACGGTACCGACTACTATTCGATTGATCCAGAAATAGACTATGATACGTACGATAAACTTCCTGACCGTGAAGCCGCTTACTATCAGGTGAAGTATAAATGTATCAAGGAATGTACCGACAAAGACCAGACGACCTATTATCCAGAAGGTGGCGAGCACACGAAGGCTTCTACGCTGACCATCGACGACCTGCTGACACTGTTTGAGGGTATCAAGCAAGGTGATGATGATATGCTTCTTCAGAATCCGACTACGGGCGAGTGGTATCCTAACCCTAATTACTGGGAACAGAATGGTGTACTCTCCATCTATGCCGGCCGTCTGATGAATACCATCCAGCGTGCTGACTTCTGCGGTGTGTTCGGTTCGCGTATGGTGATGCAGGGAGCACAGGACCGTGTGCCTGAAATCGTGGACCATACCAACTACACCATCAACCGTGTGCGTGAGGTGTCGCTCAACCAGAAGAAATCTGTGATAGCTACAGATGCCTCTGACCCTATCAAGAAGGTTCACGGCAACTACTTCGGCATCTACAGCATCGTGAACTATCTGGGAGCCCTGACCAGCGACGTCTTCTTTATGCCTGACAAGGATGTGCGTGTAACGGACAACGTCTCTAATCCTGACTACCGGACCGACTCTAAGGCTTACGATGGTGGCACCAGCAAGGCTTACGGTTCAGCTACCTACTACGACTGGAAGGCCGGTTTTGTCAACGAACGCAAGCGTAACAACGGAACCAGTATGAACAAGGTGGCATTGGCATCCGGTGTCTATCTGGAACTGACCACCGAACAGAGTACGGGCAATGAGCTGAACCAGAAGGACTGGGGCTACATCACGGGTGTCGTTGAGCTCGACCTCATCAATGTGCAGCCGGGTGTGGGCGGTGGCTTCGTGTATGCCAAGAACGTACACAAGACTGGCTCTTATACCAAGTCTAAGCATAATACTTTGACGGCACTGAACGAAGAGGCTATTACACGACGCGACTTCACATACGAGGGTGCCGACGTGGAATGGGAGACATCCGGTAACTTCATACACAGTACGCAGACCATTATCGACGACTGCTACAACATCAGTGGCAAGTATAAAGGCGCCGATGCCGTACCTGCACACTACTGGTTCATCAAGGGTTCTGTCTATGTGTACGACCAGTATATCTCTGCATACACCGGAGCACCTAATGCCTATAGTGAGGCAGTAGAAATCCCGCTGACCATCACCGCAGCATCTCATGGTACGATGAAGCTGCTCAACGTTCAGCCTAACAAGTATGCCTACTATTCGGCTCCAAACACGAAGATGGGCAAGGACCAGAAGATTGTCATCAACGATATAGAATATCATCTGAACGATCCTATCAACTATTGGGACTGGTATCTGCTGACCAACTCTGAGAAGAATCTGTTTGTGGATGAAACCTACGTCACCATCGCTGACTGCAAGTACAGCAGCGAGGACGCAGACACCATCCATGCCGGCACGGTGATGCTGCCAGAAGAATATACCACAGCAAAGACTGCCCACCCGAAAGTTTATCATGTAGAGAAGAAGGAGAATGTGGACTTCGATTTCGTATTCCGTTCATCCAACAACATGCGTCACGATACCGGTTATATGCTGACTTACAAGGTGAACAATCCCACCGACTGGAATACGTGGTACACCAAAGCTCAGGGCACACCGACAGAGAAGAGCCTGACGAACGGTGACGGCTATGAAGACGGACCGACCTATCACTTGACAAGTGGTACTGCTGGTATCTTAGGACAGCGTGAATATAAGGTAAGCAACCTGATCTCGAAGGAGACATACGACACCTACCAGGCTATGTCGACAAGCCATCCTGAGGCACTGCCCAGTGGACAGGCTACCTTCGAAAATGCATTTATCGTGACTCAGGAATATACGAGTGGGGACACTCATCTGAATGTCGGTAGTGCCGTTTCCGCAACAGCTGCGGCGAGCATGACAGGCTATGTGGCTCCTGCGTATATCTGCACAAGCACCATCGCACTCAGCAAGACGGAGTTCATCTATGTCGGCACTCGTATGACGGAGGCAGAGAAGACGACATACTACAACACCTACAAGGACTCAAATCCTGCTCTGGCGGCCGTCATTAAATCGGATATCGTACCGGCATACTATTGTACAGTAGATGGTCTCTACGGCGGCAACTACTATGAGGCAGACAGGAACTATCGTGGACTTGAAGTATGGAGCTCTATGTCGAAGACCGACCGCGAAAAGTTCTCGTTCAACTACGATGCCTTCGACCTGCTCATCGACCGGAACTACGGTAACGCTCAGGGACATAAGTACCAGTATGATGCTACGGAAGGCACTAAGGCAGCTGCCGAAGCCAATCCTGCCGGCTATTCGCTGGAGAGACCTGTTGACTACACAGCTACCTATAATGGTGATGCGACAACCACACACAATGGTGTGACGCTTAAGAAAAACCAGGAATATACGCGAGAACAGTTCGAGAAGCTGCCTAATGAGAAGCGCCACTATACAGCCATCGATGTGAAGGAGGCTGGTAGTGTTTATGTCGTCAAGACTGCCTTCCAGGTTGGTAATTCACCATACGCCGTCGGTACTGTCATCTCATCGTCTACATACGGTAGTTTGGGCGACAGCGACAAGAATAATATCACCACACTGAAATTTACTGAAAACGATAAGAACAAGACGTTCTACTACTGCCGCGAAAGCTATGAGGTAGGCAAAAACACAGAGGGTGTGACGGTAACAAGTGCAGGCATATCAGGTGGTGTATCTGGAGAATACACTAATGGAAAAACAGTTCCCGTCGGACTCGTGATTACCGATGGCAACTACAACGAATTAGCAAACTGGCAGACGGACTTCAGCATCCACGGCATTGCTCCGACGGAGACCAGTACGCTGTACGTAAGCCGCTTCTCTGACATCTTCGACCTCTCGAAAGAGAAGATCATTACCGTAATTTATGAGTACAACTACGAGGAGAGCGATGCCTCTGGTGCACATGTTACTCCTGTCAGCGAACGCCATGTGGTGAACATCCACGTGGAGTTCAAGAGTGGTATTCCTAGCGTTGAGGATATCAAGGCGCCGCAAATCGTATTGCCAGGCACCTATGTCGGCATACGCGAGCCGCATGTCACACCAGGTGCCTACGAGGTAACAGGTGGTGGATGGAAACTGTTCGAAAAGAAGAGCGATGCTGAAAGCCACGTCAACGGTATCGAATATACGCCTACGGCAAATCCGCTTTACTGGTACCAGGATGGTTACTACCTGGCTTACTATGCCAAGACTTATCTCGGTGAGACATACTCCAATACCGTGCAGGTGAGTGTGGCCAACTATCACGACCTGACGAAGGTGATGGGAGATACCCAGCATCACTATTATGTGGACAACAAGAACGTGAAGCGCAAGAGTAAGATTTACATCACCGACGCTACTAACGGTGCTTCGCAGTTCAAGCAGTTCTTCGACCTCACCGTGAGCAACGGTTCACCCGCTGTTTTGGATGCATATGTCGAAAACTGCCGGAACCTCGAGTTCTTCATGCGTACCAACGTCAGTGTGCCAAGCGGTTCACCCGCTTGGACCCCCATCGGCGATGCAACCAACTGCTTCGCAGGCAATTTCCACGGTGATGGCTACCGCATCGACGGACTCGATAACTCTTTGTTCGGTAATCTCTGTGGTAATGTCTATAACCTCGGTGTCACAGGTTCGTTCACCTCGGCTGGTGTGGCCGACGAGGGCGACGGCTATGTGGAGAACTGTTGGATCAACACCAGTGCGACCAGCGGTTTCCCCGATGGTGTCAAGGCTGTCTTTGGCAATCCTACAGCCAGCGGCAAGAAGATAGTGAACTGCTACTATCCGGAGGGTCTGAATTACAGCACTACAGACAATAGTCACGGCTTGGCACGTCCAATGCCTCTGCCGGCCTTCTATAACGGCACGGTGGCATACGACCTCAACGGATTCTATCTCTATAAGCGCTACAGCGACAAGAAGATTACCGAAGGTACGGCCTACAAGTACTATACCATCAGCGATGACGGCACATTATCTGAGCCTCAGACAAAGCACTATGCCACCAATCCGGAATATTGCTCATCGGGTTACGTTAATGTATATCCGGCGGGTGGTTACGTCGAGGAACGCTATGCTGACGGTGACTTCGTCTATGCCGGAGGTACCATTCCTGAGGCATACGACGAGCGCATGTCCGTTGACGATAATGACGATACCCACTTCTACCCGATTTGGCCTGACGACTACATCTTCTTCGGACAGACGCTGACCTATGGATATAGTGCGTCGCAGGCTCATCAGGACTGGCCCACAAACATCAGCAAGAGCGGTGGACGACTGCCTGTCACCGAATCGAGCAACCGTGTCTATCGTGCTCCTGCCTACTACCAGAGCAAGGAGATGAGTTTGGCTCACTATAACCTCTATGCTTATCTGGCTGCCTATTCGAAACCCAAAACCCACACGGATACTGACTTGAAGGAGGCTTATCCGAACATGACGGCTATCGACTTCTGCGGACATAACGACACGCAGTGGACCCTCGGTACAGTGTCCAGCGGTTCCCCCGCTGGAACAGCGAAGTTCTATACCCCATTGCTCGACGCCCCAGACAGTCTGCTAAATGTTGCCAACGAGGGTGAGACGCCCAACCTCTTGGTCTATGCTCCTTCAGTAGATACCTACAAGAAGACGCATCAGGTACTGACAGCCACTTTCGCAGATCCCGTCTATACCTCTTCTTATATAGATAACAGCTATCGCTGTGTGAAGGCTGCCGATGCAGGAGGAATCCACGGACACCTGGTACAGAGCGACCGCACTGCCACCAACGACCATCTGCTGGTTGATAAGAAAGACTTCAACTGTCCGCTGAGCTATACCTTCGCCGAAGGCAAGCGTATGTGGTATCAGCGTACGCCTGACCGCTATGTAGATACCAGCAAGGGATGGGAGACTGTCAGCCTGCCGTTCACTGCCGAACTGGTAACGACGCAGCAGAAGGGTGAGATAACCCACTTCTATAGTGGCAGTCCTTCTTTCGATAAGAATGGCACCAAGATAGGACACGAATACTGGCTGCGCGAATTCAAGGCCATCACAGTGCCCAGCGGTTCACCCGCTGGGGTCCTCTCGGCCACCTTCAACTACCCTGATGCTACCGGTGCTACCAAGAATGTTGGTAATACCTTCCTCTGGGAGTACTACTACAGTAAGAACACCCAGCAGGATGCTAATGCCGATACCTATCAGACCTACTACAACAGCAGTCGCAACTATGAGGCTTATCCGCTGTTGGCTACCGCTAAGCCCTACATCATCGGCTTCCCGGGTAAGACCTACTACGAGTTCGACCTCAGCGGCGAGTGGACGGCAAAGAACACAGCTCCCACGACACCTGCCAAGCTCGACAAGCAGACCATCAGCTTCGTGTCTGAGTCAGGCATCACCATCGCTGTCAGCGACGATGAGACGACAGCGATCTCTGCTGACGGCTATAGCTTCATGCGCAACTACATGAGCAAGAAGGTGGACGGCTACCTGATGAATGGCCAGGGCAACAGCTTCGAAAAGACAACGACAGCAACGGCTGCAGTACCGTTCCGTCCGTACTTCGTGAAGACACAAACTCAGGGTAGCTCACCTCGTCGTGCTGAGGTTAGGTACATTCTCTTCGACAGCGACGACTCATCGTTCGCTATCGGTGATGATGACCCAGGTGAGGGAGAGGTCAGCGGTGGTCTGCAGTTTGCAGTCCGCAACCATGCCATCGTCGTCACCTCGTCGCTGCGTAAGGAGGCTGATGTCCGCATCGTCAAGGTTAGCGGACAGACCATAGCCGACTTCAACATCCAGCCCGGTGAAAGCATCGAAACACCTGTCTACAACAGCGGTGTCTACATCATCCGCGCCGCCTCTGGCCACTATACAAAGAAGATTGCAGTAAAGTAAAAGTGCCCAGCGGTTCACCCGCTGATAAACAACAAAGTAAAAGTGCCCAGCGGTTCACCCGCTGATAAACAACAAAATAAAAGTGCCCAGCGGTTCACCCGCTGGCTTAAAAGAAAAAGAAATGAACAAACAACACCCTACCAACCACAGCATGCAGCGCCGTATGGCTACACATAACTACGCGCTGCCTGGCACCTACCACATCACCATGCATGTGGCAGA
>JAFPEE010000206.1 GCA_017389705.1 Prevotella sp. | reverse complement strand
TGGCTTCTGTGTGGAGAATCGCTACGTGGAGGCTCAGCAACTGTTCAACAAGTCGGGAGTGGAGAATGAAGACCTGAAGGAGTGGCGTGAGCTGCAGGCACGCTGGAGCCAGTTCGGAACGTTCATCCCCTTGTTCCGTGTGCATGGCCAGTGGCCTACACGTGAGATATGGAACATTGCTCCCGACAACCATCCTTGCTACCAGTCGTTCGTGTACTATGACAAGCTGCGCTATCGCCTGATGCCTTACCTCTACTCGATGGCAGGCTGGGTACATCTTAAGGACTACACAATGATGCGTGGCCTGATTATGGACTTCAATGGCGACAAGAAGGTGGAGAACATCAAGGACCAATGGATGTTCGGTCCTGCTTTGATGGCTTGTCCTGTGGGCTACTACAAGGCTCGCAACCGTTCGGTATACTTCCCTGAGCAGACGGGTTGGTATGACCTATATACTGGTGAGTACATCAATGGCGGTCAGACGCTCGTGGTTGATGCTCCCTATGAGCGCATCCCTGTCTATGTCCGCGAGGGTGCCATCATCCCCTATGGCCCGGAGATTCAGTATTGCGATGAGAAGCCTGCTGACCTGATTACCCTTTACGTTTACGCAGGTAAGGACGGACAGTTCCAGCTATACGAGGACGAGGGTGTGAACTACAACTACGAGAAGGGCAAGTATGCCACCATCGACATCTACTATAACGACGAGACGAAGACCGTCACCTTCGGTAAGCGCGATGGACAGTTCAACGGCATGCTGAAGAACCGGCAGTTTAACATTGTCTACGTGACGAAGGACAAGGCGCAGGAGCTGACCTTTACCCCGAAGTCAGGAGTGTTAGTTCAGTACGCAGGCAAGGAAGTGAAGGTTAAATTGTAGAAAAAACTTAGGAAAATAATAGTGGCAGTCGAGAAAACTGCCATTATTATTTTGTCTTTTCCTCCTTTTATAGTATCTTTGCAATCAGAAACTTTTAACCAATGGGCACCGTTCATATTCGATATGTACTCATGAGTATCGTGGCATTTGTGCTGATGGCGACATCGGCTCGTGCTGCGGATACGCCTGATTATAAGGAAACCGAGGAATACAAGGACTTGCGTGAATCGATGCACAACGCCTTCAATACGGGTGACAGCACGAGTTTCTTTGTGGCTGTGAAGGCGTTGGAGGACTATCTGCTCAAACAGAACGACCTGCATGCCTACTACACACAACGGTGCAATGAGATAGTATTCCAACTGAACAGGCAACGCATCTTCGAAGCCTATAAGCTGGCCACAAAACTGTCGAAGGAGCTTACTGAGCGTAAGCTGGACAAAGAGATGTATATGGCCATCAACATGATGGGACATATCTACCGCTACAGTGGTAACAAGGAGAGCGCCAAGCAGTGTTTCTGGGAGGTCATTCACCGGATGGAGAAGGAAGGCTATACTGAAAGTCAGCCTGCCATCTACATGAATCTGGTGAACATCTATATGGATGAAGACCCGCAAGAGGCACTGAAGCTGATAGACAAAGCTGTTTCCATAGCCAGTAAGACCTCTCCGGATCGTGTGTTCGACATTGAGTCGCGTCGTACGCTAAGCTATTATCTGATGGGTGACAAGGAACGTTTCCTAAAGGGCTACAAGGCCTATAAGGAGGGTGAGGCCAAGGGACTGACCTCTGTGCATGGCCGTACGATGGAGATATACTATCTGGCATGCCAAGGCCATACGGACGAGGCTGTCCGGCTTGCCGAGGAGAAGGCGGAAGACCCTTATGAGACACAGGCGGAGATTTTCGCCAGGGCAGGACGTTGGCAGGAGGCGTACAAGGCCTTGAAGCTTGGTGCTGCCGAGAGCGACTCCATCAACAGCGTCATCCTGTCAAGCTCGATGCAGGACATCCAGAATGAGCTAAAGTTTTACGACATGAAGCGAGAGGCCGGTCGACGCATGTTTTATGCTCTGATGGCTATCACCTGCCTCTTGTTGCTTTTGGTTGTAGCGCTCATCTATATTGTGCAGAGTCGCCGTAAGCACCTGCGTGAGATGAAGAAGGCCTATCAGAAGATTCTGGAGTCAGACCAGATGAAGACTGCCTTTATCCAGAATGTCAGCCATGAGGTACGTACGCCTCTGAATATTATCAGTGGCTTTGCACAGGTGATAGCAGCGCCCGACTATGACGTTACCCCCGAGGAGCGTAGGCACATTGCTGACACTATGATGCACAACACACATATCATTACGACCATGATCAATGAGGTGCTTGAGATGTCGGATAGCGAGAAGACGACGACCTTGGCACTGATGCCGCTGTCTTGTAATGATGTGCTGCGTCGTGTAATAGTGGATTTCTGCAAAGACGTGGCGATGCCACAGGAGAAACTGCACTTTGAAACTTCGCTCAGCGACGACTTTATCGTCAATACCCAAGAGCTGCTGCTGAAACGAGTCATCAACCCTTTGCTGGACAATGCGGTAAAGAACGATCCCAACGGAGAGGTTGTGCTCAAGGCTTCAGCCAGTCAGGGACAGCTGACACTGATGGTGGAGGACAAAGGTTGTGGCGTTCCCGCAGAGGAGGCAGAACATATTTTCGAACGTTTCGTCAAGCTGGATACTTTTAAGCAGGGACTGGGTCTGGGACTGACCTTCAGCAGAACCATGGCGCGCCGATTAGGTGGCGATGTGGTTCTGGACACTACCTACCCGGGACCCGGAGCACGCTTTGTGGTGAATCTTCCTATTTAATCCGGATATACATCATCGTCATGTCGTCGTTGGGTTCAGCGTCAGCGACATAGCGGGCTACATGTTCCTGGATGGTTTCTATGGCTTGCCGGGCGCCAGCGAATGTGTGCTGGCGCAGCAATGCCTGCAGACGCTCTTCACCGTATTGATTCTGTAGCTTGTTCTCTGCTTCCGTCAGACCATCGGTGTAAAGGAAGATGTCCTTGCCTTTGACATAGTCCATCTGCTCGCCAACAAACTCAAGCTCAGGCCAGAGGCCTATGGGGGCGTTGGTTTCCAGTTGAATGTACTCGCCGTTGATGAGGGGAGGATTATGTCCGGCGTTGCAATATTCAAAATGTCCTGTCTGGAGGTCAATGATGCCAATGAACATAGTGACAAACATGCCGCTCTCGTTGTCAGCGGACAGCGTGTCGTTTAGCTTGGTGGCAATGTATGCTGGCGGGAATCCTTCTTTGGCTATGGTGCGGAACAGGTTGACAGCCACGGACATGACGATGGAGGCTGGCACACCTTTGCCTGAAACGTCGCCAATGCAGAAGTAGAGCTTATTGCTCTGCACGAAGAAGTCGTAGAGGTCGCCACCCACTTCCTTGGCAGGGGCCATGGTGGCATAGAGGTCGAAAGCATCATGGCGGGGGAACCGGTGTGGAACCATTCCCATCTGAATGTCTCGGGCAATGCGCAACTCACTCTGCATGCGCTCCCGGGCTGTGGTATGTTCCTCCAGCTGGTCGTAAGCAGTCTGCAGATTCTTATGAGCTTCCTCCAGACGCTTGGCAGCACGTTGTCTGCGATAGAGGTAGAAACACAGGAAGGCAATGGTCAGCAGACCAATGGCAATGGCAGAATACAGCATGGTGAGTTTCAGGCGTTCTGACTGTTCCTGGGCATGCAGCTTCGACTGGAACTCGTTGAGCTTGGCCAGCTGGATACGCTGGTCCAGACTGTCGTTCTGCAGCTTGATGGCTGCATTGGCCAGCTCGATGTCGCGATTCTTCAGGCTCAGGTTGAGTGCCTCCTCCGTCAGACGCTTCTGCTCCAGCTCGTCAGAGATATGTTCCAATTGCATTTGCTGGTTGCGCAGCTTCAGCTCTTTAGCTTCCAGCTCAACACGCCCCAGGTCAAGGGCTGACGTCATCTCCATCAGAAGATGACCATTCTTCGCACTGTTGACAGAGTCTCGTATCATCATATGGTTTCTTGCTGTGTTATAGGCCTTTTTGTAGTCGCCCATACGCTTATAGATCATCTGCTTGATCTCCAACCGTATTAAGGTGGAGGGGATTTTCTCTGCCACCTTGAGTGCTTCGTCGTATTTCTGGTCATTGATGAGTCGCCAGCACTCAACATCCGCACCATAGATGTCATCGCGCCCTAATTGATTCTTGATTTTCTCGCGTTCGGCATAGACCTGGTTGAAACGTTCCAGATATTCAACGGTGTTGAGCTTGTATATGCTGGTGTCGGCAATGGCCAGACACTTGATGGACAGGGCGTTTAACTGGTGTCGGGGTTCGATGCCAGGTTCCTTTAATGCCTGGTCGGTGTACTGGATGGTTCGTAGGGGATGATTCTGAGTGTACTCAATCTTAGCCAGTTCCAAATAGGGCGCTACGGCATTCTCATTGGGGAAATTCTCGTGCAGGTAGTCGACGGCTTGCAAAAGATTCTCCCTGGCTTCCTTGAAACTTCCCATCATGTATAGGATGCAGCCTGCCACATAGGTACTGCTATAGATACCATATTTGTTGTTATGGCTGACGGCATATTCCTGCATCTCCTTGGCAATGCGCAGACCTTGATTGCGCTTTTGCCGGTTGGCAGAGAACAGAGCCTGATTGCTCCAAGCCCTATAGAAGGTTCGCTCATCGCCTGTCTTCTGGGCAGTTTCCTTCAGGTGGTCGGTCACACTGAAGAAATCGCTCTCTTTGGTGGCTCGAGAGCTGTACATATCGTACATCTTCTTTTGCAGTTGCCTGATGTCGTCGTGGGTCGATTCCGCTCTGAGAGAGAGACAGAACAGCATGCAGAAAAGTGCGAGTGTGACAGGTATGTATTTGCAAAGTTTCATTTTTGTCGTAAATTCCTTTGCAAAGATACGATAAAATTTAGAATTATTTTGTAACTTTGTGCCAAATTTTGCAGAACCCTTGAACGATTTAGCAGATGAAACGATTACTTACTACCATTTGTGCCCTTGGCATCCTGGTGAGTCTGCAGGCTCGCCACCGTCAGCTGTTTGACGCAGACTGGCGTTTTATATTGGCCGATTCGGCATCGATGGCCCGTCTCGAATATAATGACTCGCACTGGCGGAAGGTTAATTTGCCGCACGACTGGGCTATTGAGGGCGACTTCCTGGCTTCTAATCCGTCAGGGGCCAGCGGGGGGGCACTGCCTGGTGGTGTGGGCTGGTATCGTAAGCATTTCCGGGTGAATCAGCCTTCGATGTATTTTATCGAGTTCGATGGTGTCTATATGAACGCTACGGTTTACATCAATGGTGAGAAGTTGGGGACTCGTCCTTATGGATATAGCTCGTTCGAATATGACATCACCCGTTATCTGCGCAGTGGCGACAATGTCATTGCCGTTCGTGTGGACAACAGCGACCAGCCTAACTCCCGTTGGTATTCGGGATGTGGCATCTATCGCCATGTATGGTTTACCATGACGGACCCTGTCCATGTGAAGCATTGGGGTGTGCATGTCATGACGGATGCCAAGTCGGGAAAGGTCAAGGTCAAGGTGGATGTTGCAGGCAGGGGCTATAGCGTTCGTAATACTGTGTTCGACGCTGGTGGCCGCGACGTGGGTATGAAGGTTAAGAACCCTCATCTATGGTCTCCGGAGCACCCCTATATATATAAGGTACGTACCCAGATTATCTCCAAGGGTCGTGTGGTCGATGAGGTGTGGACTAATACAGCTTTCCGCGATTTCCGTTTCGATGCCAAGACCGGCTTTTGGCTCAATGGCAAGAACCTGAAGCTGAATGGTGTCTGCGAACATCACGACCTCGGATGCCTGGGGGCTGCTCTTCATGAAGATGCCCTGCATCGTAAGCTGTTGAAACTAAAGCAGATGGGTGTGAATGCCATCCGCTCGTCGCATAATCCTCCAGCTCCGGAACTGCTGAACATGTGCGACACCATGGGATTCATCGTTATGGATGAGTCGTTTGACATGTGGCGTCGTCGCAAGACCCAGAACGATTATGCTCGCTTCTTCGACCAGTGGCACGAGCGCGACCTGATGGATATGCTGCTTCGCGACCGCAACCATCCGTGCATCCTGATGTGGTCGATAGGTAATGAGGTGCTGGAGCAGTGGTCTTCCGCTGATGCAGATACGCTGACCTTGGAGCAGGCAAACCTGATTCTC
>JAFPEE010000205.1 GCA_017389705.1 Prevotella sp. | reverse complement strand
TTTGGAGATAGAAGGAGATAAAAGACGATAGTTTTGCTGCAGAATGACCGCAGACAGAGTAACGTCCTCTATCTTCTTCCGCTGAAAAGCGGCTATCTTCCTCTATCTTCCTATATCTACTTAACATGCGAAACTTGAATAGGATAGATTTCTTGGTATTCGCTGGCTTATCAAATTCTTGCTGCTACATCTGCAACGTTGCGGTGAGGTGTTGGAGGGCGCAGTCTGCTGAGCTGGTGCCATAGAGAAGTTCGTAGCGGCCTGCCTTGGTGCGCATGGTGTTCGTGTCGGCATCGAAGAACTCGAAGGTCTCACGCGTCAGCGGTAGGGTGACGACAGCAGTCTGCCCAGCCTTGACATCGACGCGCTGGAAGCCGCGGAGGGTCTTCAGAGGCGCCTCGGGGTCAGCGGTGTTGCGGACATAGAGCTGCACGACCTCGGTGCCGTCGCGTTGGCCGGTATTGGTGACCTTGACGGTGAGGTGGCCATTGCCCTCGGCGTCAAGTGTCAGCTGTCCGTCGTGGACGCGGAAGGTGGTATATGACAACCCGTAGCCGAAGGGGTATAGGGCGTCGTTGAAGTAGCGATAGGTACGGCCCCGCATAGAATAGTCCTCATAGTCGGGCAGCTGGTTTGTACGCTTATAGAAGGTGACGGGGAGCTTGCCGGAAGGGTTGACGTCGCCAAAGAGGATGTCGGCGACGGCTGTCCCGCCTTCCTCGCCAGGATACCAAGCTTGCAGGATGGCGTCGCAGGTCTGCGTTTCAGGCTCCAGGGCGATGGCCGACCCGGAGCAGTTGACGAAGATGACGGTTTTGCCTGCGTCTTTGAGGGCTCGCAGGATGTCGCGCTGCACTCGGGGCAGCTCGATGTTGGTGCGGTCGCCACCCTTGAAACCCTCGATGTTGACGGGCATTTCCTCGCCCTCGAGACCGGCAGAGATGCCTCCTACGAAGATGACTTTCTGAATACCCTGCAGCTGGGCAATGATGGCCTGGTAGTCAATGGGATGTTCGCGGGCGATGTTGACCTTGAGGTTGGCGCCCCATGTCTTGACATACTGGAAGCGTACCTCGATGGTGTACGACTGTCCCTTGACGCCCTGAACGGGTGTGCGTGTGGGAGTGGTGCGCCATGAGTGAACCCTTTGCTGCTGCTGACCATTGACGTAGACCTCGAAGTGGCCGCAACCCTCGACATTGACGACGAATTCGCCATCCTCTGTGGGAGTATACTGCGTCTCGTAGCGGGCGGAGAAGTCTTCTATCCTGACGCCAGGGGCAAACTGATGCATGCCGGCAGTGGTGACAGCCAGAGGAGTAGTGTAATGCTGGGTGGTGACGGCCTTGCCCTCCATGGCGGTATTGTTCCAGAAGGTGCCTTTCAGCCCTTTCCGGCCGTCGGTCTTGCACTGTGGCAGCAGGCATTCGAGCACTTTATCGTCGGTGAGGTCGCAGCCTTGAAGGTAGGTGAGTTTCTTGCTGTTTGCCTTCAGCTTCTGGCGGATGCCGTCGAGGATGGTGACGGTGTGGTTCGGTACGCCATTGTAGTTGCCCCACATGAGAGGCTCGTCGTCAGCATTGGGACCGATGACTGCCAGCTTCTCTCCATCGTTCCCCAGGGGAAGAGGTGGCGTGGACGACGCAGCGTCGCCATTCTTCAGCAGGACAATGCTCTGTCGTGCCATGTCGAGGGCCAGCTGACGATGTGCCTTGGCATCCATGACGGAGTAGGGGATGGAAGACCATTCCACCAGGGCCGGGTCGTCCATCTCTCCCAGGTCGAAGCGTCCTTCAAGCAGGCGTAGCACATGCTGGTCTACTTCAGCCTCGGTCATCAGACCACGGCGTACCGCCTCAGGGATGGAGGCGTAGGTATAGCCGAAGCCACACTCCACATCGGTGCCGGCACGGGAGCCCACGACAGCGGCATGCACAGCGTCGCTGGAAGACTTGTGGGTGGTGTAGAAATCGGTGACGGCACCGCAGTCGCTGACGACGAGGTAGGGAAAGTGCCATTCCTGGCGCAGAATCTGCTGCAGCAGGCGCTGCGAGCCACAGCAGGGCTCGTCGTCGAGGCGCTGGTAGGCACACATGACCTCGCGTACCTTACTTTTTTCCACCAGGTATTTGAAGGCGGGCAGGTACGTTTCCCACAAGTCGCGGGGCGACACATCGGTGAGGTTAGCCGTATGGCGGGTATACTCAGGGCCGCTGTGTACGGCATAGTGCTTGGCGCAAGCCCACAGCTTGCGGTATTTAGCACTCTCGGGACCTTGCAGACCGCGTACCACGGCATCGCCCATGAGGCTGGTGAGGTAGGGGTCTTCGCCATAGGTTTCCTGACCACGTCCCCAGCGCGGATCGCGGAAGATGTTGACGTTGGGTGTCCAGACGGAGAGGCTGTGGAACTTCTCGTCCTCGCCGGAGCCGCGATACATGCGCTCGTTATACTGGGCGCGAAACTCGGTGGAGGCCACGTCGAAGATGCGATAGAGCAGGGCGGGGTTCCACGACGACGCCATGGCTACAGGCTCGGGGAATACGGTGACATTGCCCATGTTGGCAGCACCGTGCAAGGCTTCGCTCCACCAAAAGAACTTCTTGATGCCCAATCGGGGAATGGCTGGCGACTCGTCCTGCATGAGCAGGGCTTTCTCTTCTAACGTCAGTCGGCTGCACAAGTCGGCAGCACGCTCACGGGCTGACAGGTTGGGATTCTGGTAGGGCAGAAGCTGGCCTGTGCCTTGTGCTGCGACACACAGGGCGGCCAGCAGCAGGAGGGTTGTGAACAGTTGTCTCTTCATGTTCTGAATAGTTTTTGGTGATAGTATTTGCTTTTATGTTGCAAAGATAGGAAAAATTTCCGGAATGTGCAACCCGATTTTTGCGTCTGTGTAACAAAACGCTTTTGCCGTGTAAAGCGCGCCAGGGTGTGTTACACGGGGAAAAGTACATGTTACATGACGCAAAGCCATATACCTTTAATATATATACCTTTGCAGCCGAAACAAGTGGACTTTTTCATAAATCACTTCAAAAGTCATACAAGCTTTATTAGTTACTAAAAGGTTAGTAGTTTTGGTATGTAAGATTATTATTTGGACGGGGGCCGGCGTGAGTCTCCCCCCTTTTTGAAGACAACAATGTAAAGAACTAAAAAATATAAACGCTGAAAAGATGTATTATCAACTGAAGCAATCGAAACTGATTTTATTCTTGCTGCTCCTGATGCTGGGTGGCAAGGCTATGTATGCTGAGGGCACCCTGTCGCCTCTGCATGTGGAGGGACCTTTTCTGGTGAATGCCGAAGGCAGACGTGTGAACCTGCATGGCTTTGCCCAGACTTTCAGTCCCTGGTTTAACGAACGGGGTACGAAGTGGACTGACTATGATGTCAACGGATGCCTTAACTATAACAAAGGTATCATTGACGGTATCATGAAAGCAGGCTGGAAGATGACCTTCGTACGCCAGCATATGGATCCCTATTGGAGTAACACCCCTGGCGCTTCGCAGACTTACGGCAACAGCTGGCAGGGTGAGGCTGACATTCGGGCCTTCGACTTCGAGCGGTTCAAGACCTATCTCGACCTGGTGTTTATCCCCATGGCCGAATATGCCATCGGGAAGGGACTCTACGTAGTGATGCGTCCGCCGGGCGTATGTCCTGAGAACATCTCCGTGGGTGGCGAGTATCACCAGTATCTGAAGAAGGTTTGGGGCTATGTGGCCCAGCATCCGAAGCTGAAGAACAACGGTGCCATCCTCTTCGAGCTGGCCAACGAGCCCATCTCTATACAAGGTACGCGCGACAGAGACATCGAGATGACGCAGTTTATGCAGGAGATTGTCGACCTGATGCGCCAGTACTGCAACAACATTCTGCTCATTCCCGGTTTGGTGTGGCAGCAGCACTACAACGGCTTTGTGAAGTATCCTGTCCTGGGCGAGAATATCGGCTATGCCGTGCACTGCTATCCAGGCTGGTATAACAGTGGCGTGGAAGACGACGTGGAGGTGGAGTATCGTGACTTCAAGCGCGGCTGGGACGACAACATCCTACCCATTGCCACCAAGGCTCCCGTCGTGGTGACGGAGATGGACTGGGCTCCAAAGAAGTATGGAGCGTCGTGGGGCAAAGCCACGACAGGTGTGGAAGGTGGCAAGGGCTTTGGTGCCAACTTCATGCGCATCTGCGACGAGACCTGCAACGTCAGCTGGCTGCTCTTCACAGGAGGAGAGCTTTTGGCCCAGTACGACGACGCTGCTCCTGACGGCGAGACTTTCCTGACTGACCCTGAGGCTTGTCCGCGTCCTGTGTACCGAAAGTATCAGTACTACGCCACGCAGGAGTACAGCGACCTCATCAACCAGCCCGACTACAAACCCACCATCAAGCAGCAGCCTCCCTTCTCGCTGACTGAGGAGTGGCTGAACCCTAACATCTGGGAGAAAGGCACCTTCGACGAGACGACAGGCTGTCTGAAGACAGGTCAGTGGGGTTTTGGCGGCTGGCAGTACAGCAGCGGACTCGACATCTCGGACTACAAATACCTGGTGGTCGAGCTGAAGCAGCAGCAGTCGTGTGGGGCCTCGTTCCGTCTGTTTGACGTCAACAACTATTGGGACAAACCCGCCATGTACGACTTCGGTTCCAACACCCGCCTGCTGATAGACCTGCACCAGATGAAGAACGAGCAGGGCCGCGCCATCGACCCCTCGCACATCTACATTGCCGGATTCTGGACCACGGGAGCTTCGCCTATCTATATCAAAGACATCTTTTTGAGCAACGACGGCGTCACCTCGTTGGAGGAAAGCCTCGTCCCCGGATTCTCTCCGGATGCAGAGGTGAGCTATTACTCTTTGGACGGCAGGAAAACAGACGGTCCGCAGCGTGGAATGAATATGGTAAAAGTAACCGAAACCAACGGAAAGACGACCATAATGAAGGTATGTTACAGAAAATAAAATCCGTGTTACACACCGAAAAAGACATTCCAGGCAAAGAATGTATCTTTGCAGCACAAAATCGATAAAAATATATAAATAATGTAAAACAACTATGAATCAAAATCTGTCAAAATGAAGAATCTAAAGCAATTGATCAGACAGACCGTTCTCATGACGATGATGCTCCTTGGCTGCGCCACGATGCTGCATGCCCAAGGGGGAATCACTGTTAAGGGTACGGTTTCGGACGGAGCTGGGGAGCCTTTAATTGGTGCCTCAGTGGTGGTGAAGGGTAACACTTCACTCGGAACGGTGACTGACTTTGACGGCTTCTACACCTTGAAGGTGCCTTCAGAGTCGAGTGTCTTGGTAATCTCCTACGTGGGTATGACTACCCGCGAGATTCGCGTCGGCAAGCAGCGCACCATCAACGCTACGCTGCAAGACGACACGCAGCTGGAGGAGGTTATCGTCGTAGGTTACGGCCAGCAGAAGAAAGCCTCAGTGGTAGGTGCTATCACGCAGACCACTGGTGAGGTGCTGGAGCGTGCCGCAGGTATTACCGACATCGGCTCGGCCCTGACGGGTAATCTGCCTGGTGTCGTAACAACAGCATCGTCAGGTATTCCTGGCGAGGAAGACCCGCAGATCATTATCCGTGGACAGTCGTCATGGAACAACTCCAGCCCGCTGGTCCTGGTGGATGGTATTGAGCGTCCCATGTCGAGTGTAGACATCCAGTCGGTGGCTACCATCTCTGTACTGAAGGATGCCTCGGCAACGGCTGTGTATGGTGTGAAAGGTGCTAACGGTGTGATTCTGATTACTACCAAGCGTGGTACAGAGGGTAAGGCACAGATTGGTGTCTCGGCCAATGCCGTGATGAAGATTCCTTCCATGCTGCCAGACAAGTATGACTCTTACGATGCTCTGGCAGCCCGCAACGTGGCTATCGAGCACGAGTTGAACCTGTATCCCGAGAGTTTCTCGAAGATGTTGCCTATGAGCTTCATCGAGAACTACCGCAACCAGACTACCATTGAGCAGCAGGAGCGCTACCCGAACGTAGACTGGCAGCGTGCCATGTTCAAGAAGTCGACCATGTCGTACAATGCTAACCTGAACATCTCGGGTGGTACCAAGTTTGTGAAGTACTTCGCCTCGGTGGACTTCGCCAACGAGGGAGACCTGTTCAAGTCATTCCCCACAGGTCGCCACTATGATCGTTCTATTTCTTATAATCGCGTGAACGTGCGCTCGAACCTGGACTTCCAGATTACCAAGAGCACCGTCTTCAAAGTAAACATTGCCGGTTCTAACGGTAAGCAGACCAACCCTTGGGAGCGTGGTCACGAGTGGGACGGCGGCGGCAGCCTCGGATGGCAGATGTCGCAGATGTGGGCTGGTGTCTATAACATCTCACCTGACGCCTTCCTGCCTCAGTACAGCGATGGCTCATGGGGCTTCCTGCCTGGTTCTACCAACGTGTCGAACTCAGCTCAGACCTCCAGCATCGGTGGTGTGCAGACCATCACTACTACCCGCATCAATACCGACTTCGTATTGGAGCAGAAGCTCGACTTCATCACGAAGGGTCTGTCGCTGCGTGGAATGATTTCATGGGACAACGTGTTCCGTGAGGACCGCCGCGGTATTGCCGACCTGTATAACGACCCGCAGCTGAAGTGGATTGACCCTGAAACAGGCATTGCACAGTACAAGCAGCCTTACGAGGGTTACGACCGTTTCGACTACACCATGGGTAACAAGTGGAGCACCCAGGGTGGTGAGGTTCAGGATCGTGACACACAGCGCAACTTGAACTATCAGATTCAGCTCAACTGGGCTCGCCAGTTCGGACTGCACGATGTCAGCTTGATGGGTAACTTCGGCCGTCAGGAGTATGCTACCGGTTCTGAGATAGCCCACTACCGTGAGGACTGGGTATTCCGTGCTACCTATAACTGGGCTAGCCGCTACAACTTGGAGTTCAACGGCGCCTACAACGGTTCGGAGAAGTTCGCCAAGGACAACCGCTTCGCCTTCTTCGCCTCTGGTGCTGTGGGATGGACCATCAGCGAAGAGCCCTTCATGGAGAAGCTGCGCGAGAAGCACATCATCGACATGCTGAAGCTGCGCGCCTCTTACGGTGCCATCGGTGACGACAACGTCGGTCAGCGCTGGATGTACATGACACAGTGGGCTTATGGTGGACACACCTCTCTGGACGTAACACAGGGCTCTTCTCCTTACGAGTGGTATCGTGAAGCTGCCGTAGGTAACGAGAACGTACACTGGGAGAAGGTGAAGAAGTTCAACTTCGGTATCGACTACGGATTCCTGGGTGGACTCATCGCAGGTTCGTTCGATATCTTCAGCGACCGTCGTACTGACATTCTGGTAGGTGGCTCGCAGCTCGTTCCTCCTTACTTCGGACAGAGCCCTGCCTGGGTGAACCTGGGTGAGGTGAAGACCAACGGTTATGAGTTGGAGGTACGCTTCAACAAAGTATTCCCCAACAAGATGCGCCTGTGGGCTAACCTGAATATGACACATGCTGTGAATGAGGTGGTGAAGCGCGACGACCCAGAGCTGCTGCCCAGCTATCGTAAGGCTGCAGGCTTTGCCATCGGTCAGACCCACTCCTTCATCGACAAGGGTATGATGCAGACCTACGACGACATCTATGGTTCGCCAAAGCATGACACCAGCGACGACCAGAAGCTTCCTGGCGACTACTACCTCGTCGACTTCAACGGTGACGGTGTGGTAGACAACACCAACGATAACGTTCCTTACGGCTACACTGGCAGTCCTCAGAATACTTATAACGCCACCATCGGCTTCGAGTATAAGGGCTTCAGCTGCTTTGCCCAGTTCTATGGTGTGACCAACGTGACACGTGACGTCACCATGATCAGCTTTGCTGACCCCATGCTGGCTAACGTCTACGACCAGGGTACCTGGTGGAGCGTAGACCATTTAGGCGCCGATGTGGTGACACCACGCTTCAATACGAAGCCCAGCTACTACTATGGCACACAGTATCTGTGCGACGGTAGCTACATCCGTCTGAAGAACGTCGAGGTAGCCTACACCTTCACACAGCCCTGGATCCGCAAGATTGGTATCCACGACATGAAGGTCTTCGTCAGCGCCAACAACCTGTGGCTCTGGACCCGCATGCCTGACGACCGCGAGTCGAACTTCTCTTCAAACGGTGGTGCTACGGGTGCTTATCCTACTGTCAAGCGTATTAACTTCGGTGTAAAGTTCAATCTTTAATCTTCCAACGCAATGAAAAAAGTAATTTATCAATATATCATGATGGGTGTTGCAGCCTTGTCGCTCTCATTCGGAGCTACATCGTGCACCGACTACCTGGACAAGACTGCTGACTCCGACGTAAATCCTGAGATGGCGTTCATGAACTTCCAGAACTTCCAGGGTTTCGTCGAGGAGGCTTATAACTGCATTCCCAACAAAGAGTCAAACTTCTGGTGCTGCACCTTCAACTGGGGTGAGGACGAGCTGATGAATACCGGTGGTGGCGACTCACACGTGACTGCCCACTTCGATCTGGGCGACTATCGTAACTGGTATGGCAACGACCAGAGCTATCTGCACCGCACTGCCAGCAGTCTGAACCCTACCTCTACCGACAAGTTTGCCCACTCGCTGGAGCATGCCTGGTACGTCATCCGTAAGATGAACCTCGGTCTGGAGAGCTTGGAGAAGATGACTAACGCTACCCAGGAGGAGAGAAACCTCATCAAGGGTCAGCTGTTGTTCTTCCGTGCCTGGTGGCATCTGGAGCAGATGATCTACTTCGGCGGACTGCCCTATGTAGACCACGTCATCGCTGCCGATGGTCCTTTCGACCTGCCACGCCTCTCTTTCCAGGAGTGTGCCGCAAAGGCTGCTGAGGACTTCCGCGCCGCTGCCGACCTGCTGCCTGACAACTGGGACAACACCACTGTTGGTAAGCGCACCTTGGGCAAGAACGACCTCCGCATCACAAAGGTGTGTGCCTTAGGCTATATGGGAAAGGCTCTGTTGTGGGCTGCCTCTCCTCTGAACGAGCTGGGTGCTCAGGTAGGCGCCTCGAAGAATGGCAATACCTATAAATATAATACCCAGCTTGCCGCACAGGCTGCTGACGCCCTCGGTGAGGCTATCAGCGCCCTTGACAAGTCTCCCTATGGACTGGCAGAATACAAGTACAGCAACATCTATGACCACGAAGCCGACAAGAGCTCAAATTCTAACTATTCCGATATATTCCGTACGACAGGTCAGAGCTGGAAGATGCCAGGTAGCATAGAGGCTATCATGCGTGGCCCGATGCCCGACATCAATGGCTCGAACTGGAACTTCGCCAAGCTCTGGGGTCCCAAGGTCAACAACCTGGTGGAGCACGACGCCATTATCCACATGCCTACTGCCAACTACATCAACTACGCTTACGGCATGGAGAACGGTCTGGCTCTGGACGATCCTGAGTCAGGTTTCGACCCCACCCATCCTTTCAAGAACCGCGACCCGCGTTTCTACCACGACATCATGTTCGACGGCTTTAAGTTCCTCAACACTACTCCTGGTGCTGCCGATGCTGGCTTCCAGTATCTGGAGATGTTTACAGGTGGCAACATGGTTCCCACAGGCAATCCTGCACGCTCTGCTGACGGTAGCCGCACAGGTTACTTCTGTCAGAAGCTGGTGCCCCACCAGTGCAACAAGTACGACGGTATGTACAATTGGGGTGGTTCTCTGCAGACTTATCTGCCTTATATGCGCGTGGCAGACATCTACCTGATGTATGCTGAGGCTTGTGCCGCTGCCGGTGGCGCTACCTACAAGAGCACCCGCTGCAACCTCAATGGTGCTGACGCCATCAACACGCTGCGCGACCGCGTAGGTGCTGGCCATGTGGCTCAGAAATTCCTGGGCGACCACAACAAGTTCATGGACGAGGTACGTCGTGAGCGTGCCTGCGAGCTGGCCTTCGAGGGCTTCCGCTGGAACGACCTGCAGCGCTGGCTGCTGCTGACAGAGGCTCCTTACAACATTAAGACCCGCCAGGAGTTCAAGCGTGTGGGCGACTTCGACTACAGCAAGAACGATCCTCGCGATGCTGAGGTTACCGGCTGGAGCGAGACAGTTATCGTAGAACGCGCCTTTGGCACCAAACACTACCTGCTGCCTCTGAAGGAGTCCGAGGTTTATCTGTACGACGCATACCGTCAGAACCCAGGGTGGTAATCTTGAAGTTTAAAGTTTAAAGATTAAAGTTTAAAGATCATATGAAACATAAGATATTATATATGTCAGCTCTCTTGGCAGTAACGTCAGTCACCCCTGCTGCTGCCCAGATTGAGACTGGTGCCGACTCGCTCGTCAACGTAGCATTCCGCAAGGTTGCTGCTGACGATGTGCTGGGTGGTGTCTCGTCAGTCAACTACCGGGAGCTGATGAATAAGAACTACAATACCTATAGTCTTGACAACCTGCAAGGCTATGTAGCAGGCTTCAACGGCAATGGTCTGTGGGGCTTGGATGGCTGGTCAGAGTACAAGAAGGACGGCGACGACATCAAGGTTCCCAACGGTATGCTGGTACTCATAGATGGTGTGCCCCGTGCTGCCAACAACGTGAAACCCGACGAGATTGAGGAGGTGACTTTCCTGAAAGGAGCTCAGGCTGTAGTGCTCTATGGTAGCCGCGCTGCCAAGGGTGCCATCCTCATCACTACCAAGCGTGGTCAGGTGACTGACGGCCTGAAGATTAACGTACGTGCCAATACAGGCTGGAATGTAGCCAAGAGCTATCCTGAGTACCTGGGTTCTGCCGAATACATGACGCTCTACAACGAGGCTCGCGCCAACGACGGACTCTCGGCCCTCTACAGCCAGGATGACATCTACAACTTCGCCAGCGGACTCAATCCCTACCGCTATCCCAACGTGAACTTCTACTCTTCTGACTACATCAAGAAGACCTACAATCGTACTGATGTGACAGCAGAGATAGAGGGTGGTAACGAGCGTGCCAAGTTCTACGCCAACGTGAGCTACTATCGTCAGGGCGACTTCATGAACTTCGGTGAGTCGGAAGGCAACTATACCGACCGCTTCAATGTTCGTGGTAACGTAGACATGAAGATCAACAACTACATCTCGGCCTACGTTAACGCCAATGCCACCTATTATAATTCCCGTGGCACCAACGGCGCAGGCTTCTGGTCCACTGCAGCCACGCTGCGTCCTAACCGCGTCAGCCCGCTCATCCCCGTGAGCTACCTGGATCCCAATGCTGTTACTGCCCGCACCATGCTGGACAATACGACCAACCTCATCGATGGCCAGTTCCTCGGCGGTACTCAGACCGACCAGACCAACGTCTTCGGCGACATCTACGCTGCAGGTTACAACACATGGACCTCACGTCAGTTCCAGTTCGACGCTGGTGTCAACTTCGACCTCAGCTCACTGCTCAAAGGACTGAGCTTCCATGCACTGGTAGGTGTTGACTATGCTACGAGCTATTCTACAGCATTCAACAATACCTATGCCACCTTCGAGCCTACGTGGAGCACCTATAACGGACAGGACGTCATCGTGGCCCTGAACAGCCACGACACCGTCGACAAGAAGTCAGGTGTGCAGAACATCAGCGGCTCTACCGACAACCAGACCATCGCCTTCAATGCGCACTTCGACTACCAGCGCACCTTCGCTAATGTGCACAATGTCAGCGCTATTGCTGTCATCAACGGCTACCAGCAGAGTGTTTCTGGTATCTACCACAAGCTGAGTAATGCCAACCTGGGCGTACAGGTTGACTATAACTACGACCACCGCTACTATGGCAGCGTGGCTCTCGCCTTGCCATGGTCAGCACGTCTGCCTGAAGGACATCGTGCCGGTGTGTCTCCCTCGTTCACCCTGGGTTGGAACATCGCCAAGGAGCAGTTCATGCAGCAGCAGAACTTCTTCGACGAGCTGAAGCTCAGCGCCAGCTACAGCGACCTGAAGACCGACATGGGTATCGATGACTACTACATGTACCAGGCTACCTACGCCAGTGGTGGCTGGTGGGACTGGAACGGTGAGACAGGCCACTCGGCAGTACAGTCGAAGCGTGGTGGCAACGAAGACTTCTCGTTCCTGCACCGCAAAGAGTTCTCTGTCAGCCTGCATGCCGCCATGCTGCAGCGTGCCCTGACTGCCGACTTCTCTTTCTTCACCAACAAGATTACTGGTGGTATCATTACTGCTGCAAACCAGATGCCCAGCTATTTCAAGGTGTACTATCCTGAGTCATCCTTCCTGCCCTACATCAACTTCAACGAGGACAGCCGCACAGGTTTCGACCTGGCGCTGAAATACAAGAAGGATTTCGGCGACTTCGGTTTCCAGGCTGGTGTTAACCTGACACACTATACCACCAACGCCTCGAAGCGCGACGACACCAACTATGCCGACGCCTACCAGTATCGTCAGGGCAAGCCCCTGGATACCATCTGGGGTTACGAGTGTCTGGGATTCTTCCAGGACGAGGCCGACATCGCCAGCTCGCCTGAGCAGAAGCTGGGTGGAACCACCGTACGTCCTGGCGACCTGAAGTACAAGGACCAGAACAACGACGGCGTCATCGACACCAAGGACCAGGTAAACCTGGGTAAGGGCGGTTGGTATGGCGCTCCCACAACGCTGGGCATCAACCTCACGCTGAAATACAAGAACTTCACCCTCTTCGTACTCGGTACAGGAGGCTTCGGTGGCAAGGCTGTCAAGAACAACAGCTACTGGTGGGTTGACGAGAACGACAAGTACTCTGCCGTAGTCCGCGGACGCTGGACTCCCGAGACTGCCGCTACAGCCACCTATCCGCGCCTGACCACTCAGAGTGGTGCCAACAACTTCACCACCTCTGACTTCTGGACCTACTCAACCTCTCGCTTCGATCTGGCAAAGGTACAGCTGACCTACGACTTCCCGAAGTCCATCATTGGTAACGGTATCGTGAAGGGTCTCTCAGTCTACGCCAGCGGCAACAGCCTGCTGACCATCGCCAAGGAACGCGAACTGTTGGAGATGAGTGTCGGCTCTGCCCCACAGGCCCGCTTCTATAACCTCGGTGTTCAAGTAGCGTTTTAACATGTAAATAGGAAAAAGAAAAATTGAATATTATGATGACCAAGAATATCATAAAGTTTGCTTCGTATTTGGCAACAGCACTCGTAGGCGGGGGTCTGATCACATCGTGTGACGACCTCACGAAGCCGGCGCTGGAGAACGTGCAGGACATCACGGAGATGTATAACGACCCCACCTTTGCCCGCGGTCTCATTGACAACGCCTTCCTGGTGCTGCCTTACGACGGTTCGTCTGTCAGCGATGTAGCTACTGACGACGCAGTATGCAACGACAACAGCAACAACTACAAGAAGATGGCAACAGGCAACTGGACCTCTGAGTCGAATCCTGTCAACCAGTGGGACACCCGCTACCATGCCATCCAGTACTGTAACCTGTTCCTCGAGAATATCGACCAGGTGCGCTGGGACTATACCAGCGAGGCACTCAACCAGATGCACATGGACCTTTATCGTGGTCAGGCCTACGCCCTGCGCGGATTGCACCTGTTCTATCTGCTTCGTGCCCACTGTGGCATGGTTGGCAACGACCTGATGGGTGTACCCATCCATCTCGCTTCTGAGGCTCAGGACTCAGAGTTCAACCTGCCCCGTAACACCTTCAAGGACTGCATCGACCAGATCATGGCCGACTTCGACGAGGCCCTGAAGTATGTTCCTGCTGAGTATGGCGACGTCAGTGCCGGCAGTGTACCCCAGAAGTATGCTACGCTGGGTGCCACTGACGCAGAGTACAACCGCGCCTTCGGAAACTTGCAGCGTGGTAAGATTGACGGCAACATCATTGCTGCCTTCAAGGCCCAGGTAGCCATCTTCGCTGCCTCACCCGCCTATGCTGCAGGCAACGCCATGACCTACGAGCAGGCTGCCAAGTATGCTGCCGACTATCTGAAGCTCCGTGGTGGTCTGGCCGCTGTAGACCCCACAGGTTGGAAGTGGTTCACCCAGAAGGACTTCATCAAGAACTTCAAGTTCAGCGACCCCAACCCCGCCGAGGTGGTATGGCGTGGCAACGTTGGCGACAGCCACGACATGGAGTCCGACAACTATCCTCCCTCACTCTATGGCAAGGGACGCGTCAATCCCACACAGAATCTGGTCGACGCCTTCCCCATGGACAATGGCTATCCTATCAGCGCCAGCGCCTCAGGCTACGATGCCAGCAACCCCTATGCCAATCGTGACCCGCGTCTGCGCACCTATATCCTCGTCAATGGCGACCCCATGGGTGTCAACGGCAGCTCCATCAACACACAGGCTGACGCTACCACACTCGACGGTCTGAACCGTGAGCAGGGACAGTCAACCACTACGGGCTACTACATGCGTAAGCTGTTGCGTGACGACGTCAACCTCAACCCCTCCAGCACGACAGACCAGCGCCATTTCGGCATCCGCATCCGCACCACCGAGCTGCTGCTTGACTATGCTGAGGCTGCCAACGAGGCTTCAGGCCCACTGGCAAATGTCGGAGGTGCCAACTTCTCTGCCTACGACGTCATCAAGGCCATCCGTGCCCGCGTTCACGAGAGTGGCTGGCAGGATCCCTACCTGGAGAGCATCAAGGGCGACCAGGTCAGAATGCGCGAACTCATCCGCAACGAGCGTCGCCTGGAGCTGTGCTTCGAGAACCACCGCTTCTGGGACCTGCGCCGCTGGACGGCTAACCTCACCGAGGGAGCCAAGGGCGTCAGCATCACCACCTCTGCCGCTGGTGTTACAAGCTATCAGAATATCGATGTAGAACCCCGTCAGTATCAGGACTATATGATCTATGGTCCTATTCCTTACTCAGAGCTGCTCAAGTGGAGCAACCTACAGCAAAACAACGGATGGTCAACAAAATAACAATGTAAAATTCTAAAAAAACTATGAACAAGAAAATATCATATATGCTCAGTCTGCTGCTGGCCGGCACACTGTTCACATCCTGCAAGAATGGCGACGCAGAGTTCCCCGACTACGAGGAAGGTACTACCGTCTACTTCGCTTATCAGTATCCTGTACGCACCATCGTGCTAGGCGACGATGAGTACGACGTCACACTCGACCATGCTCACAAGTGCCAGATCAAGGCCACTTTCGGAGGCTCTTACAACGGCTCTAACGGCAGCGTGACGGTGGCTGTAGACCCCTCGCTCTGCGACAACCTCACCTTCGAGGACGGCACCCCCGTCCAGGTGATGCCCAAGGAGTTTTATAATCTGTCGCCCACCACGCTGCCTTTCAACGGCACCATGAATGGTACTGCAGAGGTAGAACTCACCGACGAGTTCTTCAAGAGGGCCGATGCCGTCAAGAATACCTATGTCATTCCTCTGGTCATCGTCGACCAGAGCGGTTTCGGCAAAATTCTGACAGGTACGCTGAAGGAAGGCGGAAGTGCAATCCGCACCGATGCCTCGCAGTGGGAGATTCAGCCCATGGACTACGTGCTCTACTGCGTGAAATACCAGAATCAGTATAGTGGCTATTGGCTCACCCACGGTACCACCTCCATCGACAACATCGAGAAGGCTCAGACCGTTCAGATCAAGACCAAGAGTCTGAATCAGAGCATCTATACCGTCAGCTTCCAGCAGGACAGTCGTATCTATACAGCCGACTTGCTGCTGACCTTCAATGGCGACCAGTGCACCATCAGTTCGCTGACCGACGGCGTCACCGCAACAGGTACAGGAACGTTCACTGACCAGGGCGCCAAGAAGTCGTGGGGCAACAAAGACCGCGACCTCATGGAACTCAACTACGCTGTCGACTTTGGCGGTGGCCAGCAGTTCTCCAAGAACGAGAAGCTCGTCTGGCAGCGCAGTGGTGTGGTCAGAGAAGAGTTTGCACCCATCTACACAAAGTAAACACCTAAAAACTCGAAACAATGAAAAAACAATTGATCATATGCGCACTCGGAGCCACCATGGTGGCTTCCTGTGCCGACGAGTTCAACACCAACAACTATGCTGTTGACCGTCCTGCCAAGACCGCAGAATATGCCTATCTGAACGACTACCAGCCGCTGAAGCAGTATGTCTCCAACCCCGACTTTAAGCTGGGTGTTGGTACCACCGTCAGCGACTACCTGAAAAAGGAGCTCGTCTATGCCCTGACCAACTCCAACTTCAACGAGACGGTGGCAGGCAATGCCATGAAGATGGCATCGTGTGTCAACGCAGACAACGGCAGCATGGACTTCAGCACCGTTACCGAATATGTCAACACCGCTACCGAGGCAGGCCTGAGCGTTTATGGCCACACCCTGGCCTGGCATGCACAGCAGCCCGTCAAGTGGCTCAACAGCCTGCTCAAGGACAAGGAGCTCGACATTGACCCCGAGGCCAAGATAGAGACCCTCATCAATACGATGGACTATGGCACCATGCCCGACGGTCCTTTCCCCCACTATCCCATGGGTTGCGAGCCTCCCATCATCAATGGAGCGCTCCACTTCGTGCCCACAGGCAACTGGTCGCAGTTCTTCATCTTCCCCGGAGGTCAGAATCCTCTGACTGAGGGCGACTACCTCTGCCGTCTCTACATGGCTTCCGACAAGGAGGCTGGTGGCGTGCAGCTCACCATCCAGAACGGATGGGGAGGCGACGCTGACAACAAGACCGCTGCCATTCCCCTCGAGGCTGGCGACCAGGTCTACGAGCTGCAGTTCCCCGGTGTCGTTGGCGGCAACTACGACTGTATCCTCAAGCCTCAGACCGCTGACGCTACCCTCGACGTCAAGAAGATTGAGTTCTACAAGCTCGAGAGCCCTGCTGTCGAGGTCGAGCAGGAAGTCAACTTCTATACCTATGAGAATAAGCCGGACGGTCCCTTCCCCCACTATCCCATGGGTTGCGAGCCTCCCATCGTGAGCGGAGCGCTCCATTTCGTGCCCACAGGTGCCTGGAGCCAGTTCTTCTGTGTTCCTGGCGGCAACAACCAGCTTGACGAAGGCGACTATGTCTTCTATGTCGACCTGGCAGCCAGCAAGGAAGCTTCTGGCGTACAGCTCACCGTACAGAACGGCTGGGGTGGCGATGCCCAGAACTTCACGGCAGCCATCCCCGTCGAGGCAGGCCGTCACACCTACGCGCTCAAGTTCCCGGGCCTGACAGGTTCTCCAAGCAAGAACTACGACTGTATCCTGAAGCCTCAGACCGCCGATGCCGTCCTCGACTTCTACTCACTCCGCGTATGCAAGATTGAGAAGCTCAACTCCATACCGCTTACTCCCGAGGAGAAGAAAGACACCCTCACATGGGCTATGGAGCGTTGGATTGCTGGCATGATGGAAGCCTGCGAAGGCAAGGTCAAGGCATGGGATGTCGTCAACGAGGCCATCTCCGGTGGCAATCCTGACGGCGAGGGCGTCTATGCCCTGCAGCACGGCAGCGAGGACAACACTACCGACTTCTTCTGGCAGGACTACCTCGACGACTACGGCTACGTACAGACCGCTGTCCGTTTGGCTCGCCAGTACGGTCCTGAGGACATCAAGCTCTTCATCAACGACTACAACCTCGAGAGTGACTGGGATCAGAACAACAAACTACGCTCGCTCATCGCCTGGATTAAGCGTTGGGAGTCTGACGGTGTCACCAAGATTGACGGTATCGGCTCGCAGATGCACATCTCTTGCTATGCCGACACGAAGACTCAGGAAAGCAAGAAGGCTGCTATCGTCAACATGCTCAAGCTGATGGCCGAGTCAGGAAAGCTCTGCCGCATCAGCGAGCTCGACATGGGTTACGTCGATGCCAACGGCAACAGCGTTGCCACAGCCGACATGACCGAAGAGCAGCACAAGCAGATGGCTGAGCTCTACAATTTCGTCGTTAAGTCCTACCTCGAAATCATCCCTGCCAACCAGCAGTGGGGCATCTGTCAGTGGTGTGCTACCGACGCTCCTACCGACAGTGGCTGGCGTGGTGGTGAGCCCGTAGGACTGTGGGATCTGAATTATTATCGCAAGCACACCTATGCAGGTTTTGCAGACGGTCTGGCTGGTGAATAATACCCCATTACCCGCCCAAGGGTAATTTTTAGAACTTTACATGTGAAAGTGTCGGGCTCGTGAGAGTCCGACACCTTTTGTAAGCAAGTGTCGCAACGCGACAACTTTTCCCTAAAGTGTCGCGCTGCAATCTGTCCGACAGGACGAGCGATGCGATAACTTCTTAACTTCATAACTGCAAAGAAGTTCTTTGACCTGAAGGTACAAAGCGCCCAAGGTCGATGAGAGCAAATGTGAAAGTTGAATAAGTAATTTCTTGGTTGGGTTACATACAGAATAGTTTTTGATACGAATAAGAAAGGCTGAAAGGGAAAATCGTTGTACCTTTGCCGCAAGAAAAACAGCGAAAGAACATCAACTATAAATAATATTAGTACATGAGACGTATCTTTTTTTTCGTGGTGCTGCTGGCTACCAGGCTCGTGGGAGCAAATGCCGCTGTAGATGAGAACTTCTATATCTTCCTGTGTTTCGGACAATCGAACATGGAGGGTGCCGCACGCCCTGAGGCAGAGGACTTGAAGAGTCCCGGACCGCGATTCCTGCTGATGCCTGCTGTGGACGATGAGCAGCGTGGGCGCAGGATGGGAGAGTGGTGCGAGGCTGCTGCTCCGCTGTGTCGCCCGAATACGGGTCTGACACCTGCCGACTGGTTTGGCAGAACGATGATAGAGACGCTGCCGGAGAACATCCGTGTGGGTGTGATACATGTGGCCATCGGTGGCATCAGGATAGAGGGTTTCATGCCTGACCAGATAGCAACGTACGTGAAGACGGCGCCAGGCTGGATGAAGGGCATGCTGGAGGCTTACGGCAACAATCCCTACGAGCGTTTGGTGACGCTGGCCAGGAAGGCGCAGCAGGATGGCGTCATCAAAGGGGTGCTGATGCATCAGGGAGAGTCGAATACGGGCGACCCCGAGTGGGCTGATAAGGTGCAGAGCGTGTATGACCACCTGCTGGGCGACCTGCAGCTGAAGCCTGAGGAGGTACCTCTACTGGCTGGCGAGGTGGTGCAGGCTAATGGCGAGGGCCAGTGTGTGGCCATGAACAAGCAGATAGACGCCTTGCCCAAGACGTTGCATACTGCCCACGTGGTGAGCTCCACGGGGTGCAGCAACGGTCCAGACAAGCTGCACTTCGACGCTGCGGGCTATCGGGAGCTGGGTCGTCGATATGGCGAGAAGATGCTGAGTCTGCTGGGCTACCAGGTGCGCTCGCCGTTTGCGGTGCCTGCCGATGCTGTCGTGGCTGAGACGACAGTTCCGGGCAACGACTTCCCCAAGGTGGACAGCGAGGGCAGGGCTTACTTCCGCTTCCATGCTCCTGAGGCTCATCGGGTGCAGGTGGACATCTGCGGCAAGAAGTACGAGATGCGTCGCGACGAGCAGGGTGTGTGGTGTGCCGTCACCGACCCTCTGGTGGTGGGTTTCCACTATTACTTTATAAATATAGGTGGGGCGAATGTCATTGACCCTGCCACGGAGACCTTCTTCGGCTGCTGTCGTGAGGCTGGCGGCATAGAGATTCCCGAGGGGCAGGAGGGTGACTACTATCGTCCGCAGCAGGGCATAGCCCACGGACAGGTGCGCAGCTTGAGCTACTATGCCACGGCGACAGCCGAGTGGCGCCATGCGCTGGTGTATACGCCTGCCGAGTACGAGCAGGGCAAGAAGCACTATCCGGTGCTCTACCTGCAGCACGGCATGGGCGAGGACGAGACAGGATGGACGAAGCAGGGTCGCATGCAGCACATCATGGATAACCTGATAGCCGCCAAGGAGGTGGTACCCATGATTGTTGTCATGGAGAGCGGCGACGTGAAGGCTCCCTTCAAGGGTGGCGACAACCGTCAGGGATTTAGCGAGTATGGCGCTACGTTCTACAAGGTGATGATGCAAGACTTAATATCAACTATAGACTCGAAGTTCCGTACCCTCGCAGATCGTGACCATCGGGCGATGGCCGGTCTGTCGTGGGGCGGACACCAAACCTTTGACCTTGTACTGCAGCACATGGACACGTTCAGCTGGATGGGCGCCTTCAGCGGGGCTATCTTTGGACTGGATGTGAAGACGGCCTACGACGGTGTGTTCACGCGTCCTGCCGAATTTAACAAGAGGATGCACTACCTCTTCCTGAGTTGCGGCTCGAAAGAGAACTTCGGTACGGAAACGCTGGTGAAGAGTCTGCGCGAGGCTGGCATCATGGCGGACTTTTATGTGTCGCCAGGAACGCATCATGAGTGGCTGACGTGGCGGCGAAGTTTCCGCCAGTTTGTGCCGCATCTATTCAAGTAGCGGAATAAAACCAAGAAAGCTCAAGATTTTCTTGGTTTTATTCTTGGTTTCTCTTGTTTTTTGCTCGCTTATTCGTAACTTTGACCTTTGGTCAAGGTGCACTGCACCTCGAAAATGAAAATAAATCTTAATTTATTTTGCATTTCACTCGGTTTGTACTACCTTTGTCGGCAAGATGAACGTATTCACCAAAGTCATCCATCGAACCTTGTCCGCAAAACTCAGCTTTTGGGTGCTGGCGATAGTGTCTATGCTGTTCGTAGTCACACTGTCCGTCATGTTCTACTACGCCCGTGAGGCCATCAGGAAGGAAGCAATGGATGAGGCCCGCCAGGCCTTGGAGTCGACAGCGCTGAACATTGACAATACGCTGAAAAAGGTGGAGGTGGCCGTCACCAACATGCAGTGGAACGTGGAGAACCACCTGGACGAGCCGGAGCGGATGATGGTGTACACGCGGAAGATAGTGGAGACGATGCCTGACATTACAGGGTGTGCCATAGCCTTCGAGCCCGACTTCTATCCGAAGAAGGGACGCCTGTATATGGCTTACCACTTCCGTCAGGGCGACAGCGTCGTGGAGGCTGACCATTTTGGGAATACTCCCTATGTGGAGCAGAAATGGTTTACGGAGCCCATCAGGAGTGATGCCCCCGCATGGATAGAGGATGGCAAGGAGAATATTGGAAGCGACATGCCCGTTGCCTCGTATAGCGTGCCCATCCATCACAAAGGCAGGGCGGTGGGCGTGCTGGCCTTCGACGTGTCGCTGGTATGGCTGTCGAAGATGGTGCAGGAGACACGCCCCTTCCCCAATACGTTCTGCGCTGTGATGGCTAGGGACGGCTCCTTCGTGGTGCACCCTGACACGACGCAGTTGGTGGCTGGCGCTGTGTACAACCAGATAAAGTACTGGCCCGGCGACCAGCAGCAGTACAAGCAGCTGGCCGAGGCCATGATGAGCGGGCAGAGCGGCGAGATGAAGGTCAACTTCTTCGGTTTCGACAACTGGGTGTTCTTCAAGCCATTCAAGAATACGGGGTGGAGCATCAATATCGTGTGCCCGGAGTACGAGCTTCTGGCCGACTACCACACTCTGCAGAGATTCACCCTGATACTAATTGGTGTCGGTCTGCTGGCATTGCTCTTGTTCTGCCTATTCTATGTCATGCTGCAGCTGCGTCCTTTGGGACAGTTGTCCAAGAAGGCCCAGCGCATGGCCGAGGGACACTATGACACACCGATAGAGGAGACACGCAGACAGGACGTGATAGGCAGTCTGCAGAACAGCTTTGCCTCCATGCAGCGTTCGGTGGTGGACCACCTGGCAGAGGCTGAACGCCAGACCAAGGGTCTCATGGAGCGTAAGGCGTCGCTGGAGGCAGCCTACGAACATGTGCAGGAGGCCAACAGGGTGCAGTCGGACTTCCTGAGTAATATGACAGACCAAATGAGTCAGCCTCTGAACGACATCAGCGCGTCAGTCGCTGACATCCAGCAGCACCATCAGGAGATGACGCAGGAGGACATCCGGCAACATGCCAACCAGATACAACAGCATACCTTAACCGTCATCAACTTGCTGGATCAGATACTGCAGGTGACGATAAAGAAAGGAGGTGGGAGATGAGGAATCCCATCCAGCGCATCCGTCAGTCGCTGTCACTCAAGTTGACGATAGGCATCCTGGCGTTTGTCGTGGCGCTCTTTGTGGTGAGCCTTGGCTTCCTGTTCCAGCAGTCGCGCAAGATGCTGAGGGAAGAGGCTATGGATTATGCGGAGCGTGTGCTGGACAATACGGCCCTGAGGGTTCGCAACTGTCTGGATGAGGTGGAGGTGGCCACGCAGCATGCCGAGTGGCAGGTGTATGCCCATCTGCAGCCAGACTCGCTGTTGGCGTTCACCCATCGGGTGGTAGCGCTGAACCCTGACATCAACGGCTGTTCCATCACTACCGAGCCCTACTTCTTCACGCAGTTCGGACGTTACTTCTCGGCTTACTCCATCAGGCAGAACGACTCTGTCAAGACGGTGCGTGAGGGCGAATACGAATACTTCGACAAGGTGTGGTACAGCACGCCGCGTGTGAAGGGCAAGGCGGTGTGGGTGGATCCTTTCGACGACTACAACGAGGGTACGCTGTCGGCGGAAGAGATGATTGTCTCGTATTGCAAACCGCTGTATAACGAGCGTCGCCAGCTGATAGGAGTACTCTCTACGGACCTCTCGCTGCCCAAACTTTCGCATACCATCACGGCAGAGAAGCCTTTCCCCAACTCGTACACGATGCTACTGGGTCACAGGGGCCACTACTTTGTGCACCCTGACACCACGAAACTGATACATACCACCATACTGGACGGCATAGACCCCAAGGAACATTCGGACATCGTCGAGCTGGCCCTGCAGATGATGGAGGGCAAGACAGGCCATGTATATGCAAACATTGAAGGACAGCGCAGCATTGTGTTCTATCAACCATTGGAAGGGACGGACTGGAGCATCGCCCTGGTCTGCATGGAGAGCGACATCCTGGGTGCCTACCACCAGCTGGCCTACATCGTCATTCCGTTGCTGGCTGTGGGTCTGCTGATTATCCTGCTGTTCTGTCGCCAGACCATTAAGCACTTCATACAGCCAGTGAACGAGCTGGTAGAACAGACACGCCATATCGCTGACGGACACTACGACGAGCAGATGCCTCAGAGCTCGCGCAAGGACGAGATAGGAAACTTGCAGAATAGCTTTATACACATGCAGCAGTCTATCAACCAGCATGTCAGCAGGTTGCAAAGTGTGAACAAGGAGGTTGAGCAGTGTAACCTGGAACTTTCGAAGGCCAACGCGATGGTGGCTGAGGCTGAGCAGAAGAAGACGGAATTCATACAGGATGTGCTCCACCAGGTGCGCACCCCGCTGAACATCATACAGGGTTTCGTACAGGTGTTGCATGACGGTTATGGCGTCATTCCCGCTGACGAGACGAATCGCATTCTGGAAACCATGCAGCACAATGCCATTAGCGTTACCCGCATGGTCAACATGCTGGTGACAGCATCTGCCTTCAACGGCTATACGGTGGTAGAATGCAACGACTACGTCAGATGCAACAAGATAGCCCACGAGGCTGCCGTCGTCTACCACCAGCGTCCTCCCGAGACGGTAGACCTGCATGTGGAGACGGAGGTGCCCGACAGTCTGCGCATCCATACGAACAAGAGCTACCTGATGAAGACGCTCAACGAGTTGCTCTACAATGCCAAGAAG
>JAFPEE010000204.1 GCA_017389705.1 Prevotella sp. | reverse complement strand
GACAAAGGTACGATTATTTGATGACAGCAATGTGTGGAGTGAGAATGAGGCTTGGAATGATGAGAAAGGAGAAGTAGGTTTTGATATCAATGATGCGACGGAACTTATAATTGACCTCCATTCCCTACATAAGAAGAATGGAGAAAATTTAGACCTTTCACATATATATACTGTGGGGCTCTGGATTGACGGAGCAGCAGGATCAGTAAGTATCAAACGGTTATTCCTTAGCAATGATGGTGTCACTACCGCTGCCTATAACATCCAGACTTATGTTTACGCTGATAACAAGGTGATGTATCAAGGTGATGAAGTGCCTGTCTTGACATTTTCCACTTCATGGCCTGCAATTGATGGCGTTCCGAAGCTATCAACTACTGCCAGCAGTTCTTCGCGAGTAGGAACTTATCCAATCACGATAGGAAGAGGAACAGTGACTAATCAAGATGCGACTTTTATCGACGGATACTTATTTGTTATGGAAAGGCCAAAGTTCGACATTCAAGGCGATGTTACATATTTTTATCTCATCAATCCCTCGTTTGACCACGATTTGTCTGGCTGGACTAATACTAATGGAACAGCGCGATGGAAAGAGAATACTTGGGAGGTGCTGAGTAACTACTGTGAATTTGAGTGGACAGGAGAGCCTATCGCTAATCAGGAGGTTGTGCAGTTCCCTACACTTACTGCAGGTAATTACCGCTTAAGCGTCGATTGCGCATCAGATCAAAATAGCAAAGGTCTCTATCTCGTTGCAGGAAGCAAGACGAAAGAATTGCTTGGCGCTGATGGTATCAACAGCTTCAGTCTCGATTTCAGCGTCGCTGAAGAGTCGAAAGTAAAGGTTGGATTTAAGGTTAATAATACCACAGCAACCTGGGTCAACCTCGACAACTTCAAACTGGAGAAGATTTCATCGACAGCCATCAATAGCATTAAGGCGGATGATTCTCACCATGCTATCATCTACAACCTCGCAGGCCAGCGACTCTCAAAGCCCCAGAAGGGCATCAACATCATCGATGGCAAGAAGGTGGTGGTGAAGTAAATATCAACGAGAAGTTAATAAATAATAGAATTATTTGGAACTTTCAGAAAAACTCTGTATATTTGCAGCAATTATTATTGTAATATGGAAGCTACTGTATTAAATCCAACCCAAATGCACTTGTTGAAGCTCTTTGCTTTCAACAATAGTGAGGAGTATGCCCGTGAGGTTCAAGCAGTTCTGACACGTCATTTCCAAACTCTGCTCGATGCAGAGGCAGACCGCCTTTGGGATGAGGGAATCTTGAATCAGGAGAAACTCGATGAAATCCGTCAGGAAGATCTCCACTCAAAGTGATTAGTGGATGACGTACTCATTGATCTCGTCTTCCCCAAAGTTGATATCATTAAGCTGGATGATATTATCCAAAGGATATGACGAACATAAGAATCTTGTAAGTATTATTCACTTTGCTGATTTCGCAAGGCATTAAGGCACAGAGTGCTGAGTTCGATACTGCTGCTGAGGCTGTGAAGAACATGAAAGTGGGATACTTTTATGTCGGGTCTACCGTATCATACATAGAAGTAGAACAAGGTGTAGACAAAATCCCACAATATTGGAAAGAATACGCTGGGAAGAGTTTCGAAGACGTATATGGATTTCCTGCTTTACATCCACAATGGATGAAGATGTTACGAAATATCACACAGGCACGCTGTGAGGCTTGGTTAATAATATAGTTGGATAATGATGAAAAAGATATTTTTTACATTGCTGTTACAGACGCTGGTAGCTATGGTGGGAATGGCTCAGTGGCAGAGAAATGCTCTCTATTTGGGAGGAGACTTATCGATGCTCCCTTATTGTGAGCAGGGAGGAAGAGTTTACCTGGATGATAACGGACAGCCCGTCGATGATTTGCTGCGATGGTTGAAGGAGGAGAGAAACTTTAACTCCATCCGTGTGCGACTGTTTGTTGACCCCAGTCATGCGCCTGCGGAACAACGCGAATGGGGGGCCATTCAGGATTTGGAATATGTAAAAGCGCTGGGCAAACGAATCAAAGACCTGGGGATGTCGTTTATGCTCGATTTCCACTATAGTGATACTTGGGCCGATCCTAGCCAACAAATCATACCTCTGGACTGGAAGTCACAGACCAATGAGGAGCTGTATGAGACCATCTATAACTATACCAAGCAGTCGTTGCAGGAACTGACAGCTGCAGGGGCAAAGCCCGACCTGATACAGATTGGCAACGAGATATCATTAGGTATGCTGAGGGGCGATAACTGGGAGTATTATTGCGTTATGGATAGTCCTGAATCTACTTGGGTGCGCCTAGTCAAACTATTACAGCAGGCCAGCAAGGCATGTCGTGAGGTTTGTCCTGAGGCTGGAATCATTATTCACACAGAGAAGGTTAACGACATCGATTATCTGCAGTTCTTCTATGAGAAGATGCGCGATGTGGACTACGACATCATTGGAACGAGCTATTATCGTGAGTGGCATGGTGACATAGCTGGGCTAGACAGGGCACTTACCATGTTGGAACAGAAGTTCAGCGACAAGGTCATCATGGATGTTGAGACTAACTCAAGACAGTGGGCAGACGGGAATGAAAACTATGAATTTACCTATTCTGAACTGGGACAGAATGATTTCACAAGAGCTGTTATCGAAACCCTGTGGCAACATCCCCATGTAACTGGCCTATATTGGTGGCAGCCGGAGTTTAGTATCGTATCTCTATGGGATCAAGACACGGGACGTCCGCTGATGGCTCTTAATACGCTGATGATCTTTCTGAACAAGAATGCAGAAGGACATATCCCTGATGTCACGTTCCTGTATCTGAATAATCCGTTGTTTTCCTACAATTTGTCGGGATGGACCAACACGGTAGGTACTGCCTTCTGGAGGGAAAACACATGGGAAATCCTCAGTAACTACTGCGACTTCGAGTGGACAGGAGAACCTATAGTAGACCAAGAGGTGGTGCAATTCCCAGAGCTGCCCGTGGGGAAATACCGCTTAAGTGCTTCCTGTGCCTTTGATGGAGACGGCAGGGGACTGTACCTGTTGGCTGGCGATTCCAATCATGAAATGTCTGGAACGGGAGCACCTGCAACATACTCCCTGAATTTTAACGTGGCAGCTGCCGGCCCAGTAAAAGTGGGTTTTAAAGTTCAGAACACAACGGCTACATGGGCAAACCTCGACAACTTCAGATTGGAAAGAATGGATGCGACAGCCATCAGCGGCATCAGCTACAAGCCACAAGTGGCGCAGCATATCTACAACCTTACGGGCCAGCGACTCTCAAAACCCCAGATGGGCATCAACATCATCGATGGCAAGAAGGTGGTGGTGAAGTAAGATTACATGGCAACAGCCGTTTCAACCTTCTCTTCCAATGCGTCTTTGATAAAAGTATTGATGGTAATTCCTGCCTGACGGGCAAGTATCGCTATCTGGCGATGAATCTCAGGGGTAAGTCTTACATTCAAGACGCCTGTATAACTCTTGTCTGGCTCAATGCCTTCTTCCTCACAATATGCGAGATAATCATCTACGGCTTCGTGAAAAGCCTCAGTGAGTTCTTTGACGCTCTCGCCCTCGAAGTTTACTAGTCCGTTAATGCCTTCAATCTTTCCGAAGAACATCTGGTCTTTTTCGCTATAGGCCACAGAACCTAGGTAGCCTTTATAAGTCATTGTATTCATATCTTATCCTCCCTTTTATTATATTAATCCAGCTTTTTTCAAATCATCGTAAACCTGTTTCATGGCATACGTTTTCACGATATTGCCAGGATGAGGTTTATGTAACATAATAGGGCGTTTGTCGCCATTCTTAAATATGATCCGAGAACCAGAGGTCTTCCCCTTATTACCTTTCTCGTAACCATAACCCTCCAACAATCGTTGCATTTCATCGAACGTAAAGTCGGATGGAAACTTAAGGAATCTTTCTCTTAATTTCTCTTTCGTTCCCATATCATTTCGTATTTCGGTTGCAAATGTAACTAAAATTTAGTTACAACCCAAATTTTTAATGAGTTTTTTTAGCTTTTGACAAATGACAACGTCAGATTATGCATATAAATTTAGAACTTTCGACTTTTTTGCTTAATTTTGCCAACGAAAGATGAAAGATGATGTCAGAGAGCAGCTGTTTCGTAAGCTCAAAGAAGAGAATTGCTTCTGGTCTTACGATGTCTCGAAAATGAAATCCATTTCCGATGAGGCACTTATTGAGCATGTAATGCTCTATCTCGACATTGACGATATCAACCAGCTTTTTCCTCTTTTCGGCTATAAGAAGGTAAAACGGGTTTGGTTGGATCGAGTGGCTCCTCAAGGAGAGATGTTCCGTCAGTTTAATATCCTCTATGCTTGGTATTATTTTGGTGCCAAGCGCCCTGAAGCATATGTCAAGAGCATCGAAACCAGACATATTAACCGATTAATGTCAGCCTAAGTTATGGAGCTGGAGAAAAAGCCATAACGTTGATTTTCCAGCGGTATTTCTTGTACGCTACAGCTCTCGGCTTTTTCGCACAAACACCTCAACACCCCACCAGACAAGGCTCAGACGGCCTTGTGGAGAGGGATTGAGAATGGCGGAGTGTTTCGAAACACTCCGCCATACACCTCACCATACACCCCACCATTACGTCACTGCGAAATCAAATGAAAGATTATTCCCAGACCAATATGTCGCGCGGCAGATTCATTCCCTATCGTCATGTTCTCCAACTTGTACGATGATGTTGCTTAAACTTGGTGTGCGGCAACTCCCATTGCGGCATGGAGGCCATAACGGGGTAGTAGGCTACCTGTTCATAAGGGATTTCGTCCATCGCACGTTGGTCATGTACCTTAGCCTCCGTAATGTGTATGAACGTAGGAATGTCCGTTTGAATCTCGTAGAGCGTATGCATCTTGATGCCCGCT
>JAFPEE010000203.1 GCA_017389705.1 Prevotella sp. | reverse complement strand
GCCGCGTATCATAACGTGGTAGATTCCTGTGGCACTTTGGTCTCTTGCTGTGCGTGGCATAGTAAATAGCGTTTAAGTTCAACAATATCAATATCAGGCACAAAGATAAGCTTTTTTATTCATTCTTCCAAATTTTTCTGGTAGAATTTGAATTTATCCCGCATGCCCCAGGTACCTCATGGCTGCATCTGTCCCCATGGCTGCATGGATAAGTCGCAATTCTTTTGGCTACGTTGTCTTTGAGGTTGTTTAAATGATAACTGTTTTTAATTTGTTTTGCCTGCAAATATAAGCATTTTCCCTGAAACTACCAAGTCGAATCACGGAAATTCGACATCAAATAACGCATTTTCAACATCCTATGTTTGGAAATCTCGGAAAGTATTCGTATCTTTGCCGTCGAATCTACAAGCAAAGACGAAAAAGAAGATATGACGAAACGATATTTCAGGCATTGTCTTGACATCAAGGTCAGGGTGTGGCGGCCGTTTGTGGCTATGGCGCTTCTGGGGCTGTCGCTGACGGCCTGTGTGGATAGTGAAGACAATCCTGTAGATCCCGGTCAGGAGACTGCCACGGGCGATGACGCATCGGACAAGGCGCCGTTTAAGGTGGCGCAGGTCAGCGTGAACGACAACGGGAAGTCGACCAAGACGGTGGCGCTGCGCTACTATGACGACATGCCCAACGTGGCCTACATCTCCGTCAGCGACTTCCAGAACATGCTCGTGCCCGGCAAGGGCATCCGGGTGAACAAGACGGCTGCCTCGCAGTACGCGCTGGTGACGAGCCAGGGCGAGACGGCGACGGTGAATACGGCTGAGGAGTCGATGACGATCGATGACTATATGAGTTTCGTCGCATTGAATACCACGAATGATGCGGGTGCTGGGGACAACAATGATGCCGACGAGCTTTATTACGTCCGTGAAAAGCCCATGACCTATACGCCCGCCGCGGCTTCGGCGGCTTTCGACATGAAGAAATACGGCATCGACCTGAGGGGTGACGGACAGATGGTGTATGTGCCCCTGACGACGTTGTCGGACATGTATAGCGACCTCGACGGCAAGCATGTGATATTCAACGGCGAGAAGATCATACTGACTGACTTTGGAGCACAGCCAGCCACTCTGGACGAGGCGTTCTTCCTGAAGCCTTACGAGGCGACGGAGCGCCCTGCCGACCTGGCTGCCTACAGTTATGGCGAACTGTGCTTTGCCATCGACCACTTCTATGGGAGGCCCGGGCGCAATCTGGACAAGGTCATCGAGGAGAAGGGCCTCGACCAGGCGCTCAGCGAGACTCACCGCACGCTGCTGAAATCCACCAAGATGACTGAGTACGTGTTTGGAATGGAGTATCTGGCTGCGCGGCTCTACGACGGCAGCCACACCACGATATCGCCGATAATGAATTGCGTACTTATCGGTATCAACGATTCGAAGAAACAGTCACAATACGCGGATAAGTTTATCCAGGCCTTCACAGAGGAGTATCCCTTTATGGTGATGGCTGTGGCAGCGAATGTGCAGCGAAACGACGGCAGTGCGTTGGCTGCCAAGGCGCGACAGAAGCTGTTGAACACGGACACTTACACCAAGATCGGCAATACGATGTACTGTATCTTCGACGATTTCGGCCCTGCCGACACCAAAAGCTGGACGGCATTCTATAAGGGGACAGGACCGATGCCGACTTACAACCCGGAGTACAAGGGCGACATCACCGGCATCGTGGAGGCACTGGAAAAGGCTGCCGCCGACCCTGAGGTGAAGAACTTCGTGCTCGACCTGACGTGTAATAACGGCGGAGAGCTCAGCGTGCTACAGGCGATTACCACCCTGTTGGCAGGGAAGAATGCCGTCAACTGGGAGAACGTCCTGACCAAACAGCGTGTCGTGAACGAGGTGCAGGTGGACGGTAATTTCGATCGCGTGTTCGACGACAAGGACAATGCCCCTCACTATCCACAGCTGAACATCGCCATCCTGACGAGCCACTACGCCTATTCATGCGGCAACCTGCTGCCTTCGCAGATGAAGGACTACGGCTACCTGATTATCGGTGAGAAGACGGGCGGAGGCTCCTGCAGCATCCAGAAGATGTGTACGGCCGAGGGCTTCTGCTATCAGATATCCTCAGCGCGTGCGCGACTCCTCAACAAGGCTGGCGAGAACATCGACGGCGGCGTGGAGCCTCACATTGCCCTGGAGGTGAAAAAGGCAACGGGTAAGGATGATGACGGCGACAGTGTGGAGTATTCCGACTTCTCGGCCTTCTATGCCCCCAGCGTGGGAGAACAGATCGCCAGCTGGTATGCAAACAAGAAATAAACCAAAAAACAATATATCAACAATAGTCATGGGGACAGGCACCTGGGTATGGGTGCCTGTTTTCATGGCAATTTTTTTGCGATATTCCTGATGGTCTCGTAATTCATGCCAGTAACTCTGAGGAGTCATGGGGACAGGTACTTGGGTATGACGGCTGCTATGACTCAGATACCTGTCCCCACGGCTACGGAGATTAAGACAGAATCTGTCCCCTTCTCACAAAGTGTCCTGACCCTTTTGTGACATGACCCTAAGGGATGATTTTGAGATCGGGATCCTGGAGGTAGATACGGCCTTCATCATTCACATAACCAGAACCGTTCCAATATTCGACGCCAAGGATAGTCACCTTGCCGCATCTGCTGTTACCATTTCCCTTACCAATGCTACAATCTGCATTAGTGCCCTTCTTGGCAATCACTTCTTTCACGCCATTAGTGATGGTGATGGAGCCGCAAGTGCCATAATCTCCCGTTCCGATGCCAGCTGCATTATTGCCGCCCGTAGCCTTTACTGTTCCGCCGCTGATGAGGATATTACCGCAGGAACTACGATATCCACTGCCGATACCTGCAGCATTATTGCCGCCCGTAGCAGTAATAGATCCACTCTCAATGACAATATTACCACAGTTCCCCCCATTACCACCACCGATTCCTGCACCACCCATTTGGCCTATAGCCTCGAGCGAACCATCACCTTTGATAGTGAGGGTATAATCATTATTAGAGCTATTAGTAGCAGCCGAGATGCCTGGAAAGTCACCTTCAAAAGCTTTCACTTTGTTTGTTCCTTCGAGGATGATGGTGGCATTGCCTATGCAGGTAATACCAGGATTATGGAAATGATAATTTGAACCAGGGGGGGCTTTATAATCAATGGTTAAGTTTTTCAATGCCACGTTGGCGTTTTCGGCAATGCGAATAAGCACATAATTAGCAATCGTGCCTGTCAGCATGTCGCCATTTTGTGCCGTATATCCGACATAATTTTCGCCGTCAGGGATTGTTAATGTTGAGACATCTACGACCTTAAAGGTCTTTACCGCTATGGGATAGATGTTGTTGGCGGCGAAGGTGAATTTGAAATCCTTCTCGTATTTTGTGTCGTCGTTGGCAGTGGCGGTGACGGTGATGTTCTCTTTGTTGCTCCCAGGGGTGGGATACAAAGCCACGTAGATGGGGCCAGCGGCATTGTCAGGGCGTGTCAGGGCGTAGCCGTTGCCACACAACTGGATATCGAGCTTTTTGATTTTGTCGGTGATGTCGGTGCCAGCGTAGTCCTTGATGGTCAGCTCGGCGATGGTCAGCTGGTTCTTCAGCGTGGCGGTAGTTGGCAGCAGGGCTTTGCTGGAGAGAGAGCCGTCGTAGATGGCGAGGTCGAATTTGCTGGCGAGCGTTTCCAACGTGCCATCCTGTTCGTCTTCGAAATCGGTAGAGATGTTTTCGTTGCCATCGACGCTGGTGATTTCCGTTTCTGCCATGGATGCGGGATAGACATAGCGCAACTTGCCTGAGGGCTTCGGGTCGTTG
>JAFPEE010000202.1 GCA_017389705.1 Prevotella sp. | reverse complement strand
TACGTAGAGCAACATGATTACAAATGACCAAGGCGATGCAAGGACAATGGGCATGGTGAGAAAGAGAATCAACGTGGCAGAATACATGGGGTGACGCACAATGCCGTACAATCCCGTATCGACCACCTGCTGATTGTCCTGCACTTCAACAGTCCTTGACAGCCAGACATTCTCTCTCATGACCTCTGCGTACATGATGTAACCCAGTAGGAATAGAACGGCTGCCGCAAATACAATTCCGTCATGCAATATCCACCATCCGAAACGGTAGTTGAGTCCAGCAATGACAAACATGGCCAAAAACAGCAGGCTACTCATGGCAACGACGCTTTTCTGTTCTCCCTCTTTTTCCTTTGCATCAAGGCGTTTACGTAACAGTTCCGGGTTACGGCTCATCAGGATAATGCCCACTATGAGCATCGGAACAAACAGGATGCCGATGAACAGCCACGCCTGCCAGAAACTGAGCGTCCCTGCCGGAATAAACAATAGCACCATCACTATCGCTAATCCGACAACAAACTTCGTCAAGGCCTGAAAGAACAGCTTCTTCGTCATTGCAATTTACTTTAATTCATTTTGGTCATGTGATAGCCCATCCTTTTCAGTTGCATGGCAGCACCCATCAGATAGAGCTGATGCAGGCTGATGACGTAGCCATTAAATGCCTCTTTCGTGCCAGGCTCCAGATGCTGGTGCATCAGGGCATTATAGACACGGGATGCACACTCGCCTGTCACCTTCTCCAGAACGGTATAGTCTATGCCTTGCAGCAAAAGCACTTCCTCGCGGATGTATTCATCCATGCTGTCATAGCCTCGCTTGTCGCGCATGTAGGCATAGAGGTTTTCTATCTTTGAATAGATCTCCCATTCCGTGTCCCACATCTTGGCAACAGCCATGCCTATATACATCATCCAACCGAGTGATGCCGATGGGAAGTCCTGGAACTCCCTGATGCCATCGGGGATATATGCCTTCGCAATCTCTTCCCATTTATCTTCGACATCAGGACATTCCGGCAACCGCTCATCCACTTCCTTCATAGAGAGGAGGAACTGGTGCAGGTCCTTTCTCAATATCTCTTCAAAATTCTCCATATATCTTCTTATAACTTTTGCTCTAATCTATCTACAGCTAGAGTAATATCCTCTCCAAACCGTTTGTGGTCTCTTAAGAAATCGGCCCTGCCGTCGGATATGGCCTCATAGAGTTCCTGGCTCATATCGTCCACATAGCTGCCAATGGCCATTTCTATGTCATCCTTCTGCCAGTCGAGGGTAGAATGGATATAGACGTTCCGCTTCTGGTGCAGAAAGCTATAGGCGGTCTCTATGCTGTCCTTCGTAATCATTGATCGTAGCCGATAGGCCTGAACTGTTTCTGTTGCTCACTCCAGACAAAGCCTTTCCTATAGAGGTAGTCCTTTATCTCTTTTGGATCTCTGCTGAAGGCAAAGCACAATGCTTCCAGCGTGTCAAACTCCTCATCACGTAGGAGCATATTAACGCTCGAAACCAATATGGCAGGGTCTTTGGGCAGATAATCCATTTCACAAATACTATTAAATCCAAGGGCAAAGGTACTCATAATTCCCCGTTTTTTCGTAAATTTGCAGCCAAAATTAGAATAGTTTAGTAATATGACACAAGAACAATTCAAAGAACTATTGCGTAGTCAGCAGGGCGAACTTGATGCCGTGCTGATGTACCAAAGACTGGCTAAAGTGGTAAAGACAGACAAGGAGCGTGAGGCTTTCCTTCAGTTGGCGAAGGAAGAAGGCCGTCATGCCAGCGTGTTCCATGCCTATACACAAAAGGCTTTGAAACCCAAGAAAACGATGGCTCGAATCATGCCTATACTTTACTGCCTGTTAGGCAGGAAGCGCCTCTATAAGCTGATTGCAAAGGGAGAATACGATGCTGCCGTAGGTTATGAACACCTGATTGCAGACTTCCCCGAGGTGAAGAGCGTGAAGAACGACGAGAAACGTCATGGCGATATTGTATCAGGATTGTTATGAGTGGATTTAGAGAAATGAGGCGTAAGCGCCAACAGCTTTCTGAGGAAGAGAGCATTGGCATACTTCAGAAGGCAACTTCTGGCACATTGGCATTACTTGGCGATGGAGGTTATCCGTATGCCGTTCCTATCAGCTATGTCTATCACGAAAGGAAACTATACTTCCATAGTGCGTTGGCTGGCCATAAGGTTGATGCCATCCGCAAATGCGATAAGGCATCTTTCTGTGTCATCGAAAAAGATGATGTTCAGCCGGAAAAGTACACCACCTTCTTCCGTAGCGTGATTGCTTTCGGCAGAATCCATATAATCGAGGACGAGCATGAGAAGTTAGAAGTGGCCCGTATGCTTGGCAACCGATACAATCCGAATCAGGAAGAAGCTCTCCAGAAAGAGATTGAAAACGGCCTGTCCCGCATGCTGATGATACGTTTAGACATCGAGCACCTGACAGGTAAAGAGGCGATAGAATTAGTCAAACGTAATGAATAAGAAAGACGGCGACACAGCCTCACATAGAACGGCGTCAGCAACCAGGTACTTCGACAATTGAAACAAAAGATTGGTAAATGGCGGAAACCCCGACCTACACTATCTGCAAGTCGGGACATCTACGTATTGAATAAGCTTCAATAGTTCTCCGCGTTTATCTCGAAATACGACTGCGGATGGAAGCAGACCGGACAAACATCGGGGGCATTGGTGCCAATGACGATATGGCCGCAGTTGCGGCACTCCCAGATGCTGATGCCACTCTTGTGGAAGACCTCGGCTGCCTCGACGTTGCGCAGCAGGGCACGATATCGCTCCTCATGATGCTTCTCGATGGCTGCCACGCCCCGGAACTGCTCGGCCAGCTCATGGAAACCCTCCTCGTCAGCCTCGCGGGCAAAGGTGGCGTACATGTCGGTCCACTCATAGTTCTCGCCGTCTGCAGCATGTAGCAGGTTCTCGGCCGTCTGGCCCAGGCCACCCAGATGCTTGAACCACAGCTTGGCGTGCTCCTTCTCGTTTTCGGCTGTCTTCAGGAAGAGGGCGGCAATCTGCTCATAGCCGTTCTTCTTGGCCACGGAGGCGTAGTAGGTGTACTTATTGCGGGCCATCGACTCGCCGGCGAAGGCGGTTTCGAGATTCTTCTCAGTGCGTGTGCCAGCATACTTATTGCCAGTGGCAGGCGCATCGGCCTCGGCAGTGACCTTCACGAAGTCTGATGCGGGATGCTTACAGATTGGGCAGGTGAAATCTTCGGGAAGTTCCTCGCCAACATATTCATATCCGCAGATGCTGCAGCGCCAGATAGTCTTGCCCTCTGCTGTCTGGCCGACGGGCTGGGGCTTCGGCTTGATATACTGCTGGTAGTAGTTATACGTGGCCGAGGGAACATCGGCGAGCACCTCCATCTCGGTGACGAGACCAACGAAGAGCATGTGAGTTCCCAGATCGATAGCCTGTTCCACGTCGGCAGAGATAAAGGCGTTGGTGCCACGCATGATGGCCATCGTGCCGTTGGCGACGCGGCGACAATCGGTGAAGTCAGCGAACTTATCGACCGTGCGTCCGCTCTGGAAGCCGAAGTGCTTGAACAGTTCGAAGTCGGCAGCCTCGCTGAGGATGGAGGCTGTGAACCGGCGCGAGCGCTGGATGAGCTCGGTGGTCAGGTTGCCCTTGTTCAGGGCCACGGAAATGCGGTTTGGCTGTGCCGTTACTTGAGCTACGGTGTTGCTAATACAGCCATTGTCACGCCCATCGTCACACGTTGTGATAACGAACAGGCCATACTGGATGTTAAAAAGTGGATTGCTCATGATGATTTTGTGTTGGGTCAAATATCTATATATACTTATTTGAACACAAAAATAAGAAAAAATGCTGGAAAATTGCTAAATTTGCATCAAATTTTAGGATTATTTATGAAGAAAACGACTTTTATCACAGTAATCATAAGTTCATCCGTTTCCAGATACTCCAAGGGTTAGTTGCCTATAACGGCTTCTTCACCACAACCGTCCTTACAGATTACTGTTTCGGTCTTGGCGGCGTCATTATCGGCACAGCTTTGGGAGCCTACGTTTTCAAGCACATTCCTAACCGCATCTTCCGATACATCGTCTATGCATATATAGGACTCAGTAGCGTGATTATTTTTCTGACGAACTGATTTTCTCAGCCATCCTCACCAATTCTTGATAAGGTAGTCCGCCAAC
>JAFPEE010000201.1 GCA_017389705.1 Prevotella sp. | reverse complement strand
GTCTATCTCGTCCAGCCCGTACTGGTCAATGTTCAGCGCCGTCAGCGCCACCTTCGTGATGCTGGTGTCAATCTTGCCCGTACCCTTCACCTGGGCAAAGTCGCGCACCCGGCGCAGCAGGGCGTTGACAATACGGGGCGTACCTCGAGAGCGACGGGCTATCTCGCCCGAGGCATCTGTCGTGATAGGTACACGCAGGATAGAGGCTGAGCGCTCAATGATGCGCTGCAGCGTCTGTGGCTCGTAGTACTGCAGGTGCATATTGATGCCGAAGCGGGCTCGCAAAGGAGCCGTCAGCAGACCACTACGCGTCGTGGCACCCACCAGCGTAAACGGGTTCAGGTCTATCTGGATGCTGCGTGCCGAGGGACCCTTGTCTATCATGATGTCGATGCGATAGTCCTCCATAGCTGAATAGAGATACTCCTCAACGACAGGCGACAGACGGTGAATCTCGTCAATGAACAACACATCGTTCTTCTCCAGCGAGGTCAGAATGCCTGCCAGGTCGCCAGGCTTGTCCAGCACAGGACCACTCGTAATCTTAAAGCCTACACCCAGCTCGTTGGCTATGATGTTAGACAACGTCGTCTTACCCAGTCCTGGAGGACCGTGCAGCAGCACGTGGTCCAACGGTTCACCACGATACTTGGCAGCTTCGACAAACACTTCCAGGTTCTCCACCACCTGCTGCTGACCGCTGAAGTCGTTGAACGACAGCGGGCGCAGGGCGTTCTCGAAATCCTTCTCGCTCGAGCTCAGCTGCTCCTGTCTGATGTCAAAATCTTCGTCCATCATTTCCTTTTGCCTGTTTTCTGCCTGCAAAATTACAAATAAGTGAGCGAAAATGCAAATTTATTTGCGATTTTCCGAATATTCGTATTACGACTGAGCACCCTTCACTCGTAATACGAGCACGCTTCACTCGTAATACGATTTTTTTCTTTGCATTTACGGCTCTAAAATTTGGAATATTACTCGATTTACATTATCTTTGCAGCATGAAACGGATTATACTACTGACTTTGACGGCTTTGATGTCGATAGGCATGCAAGCATCTACAACACTTCCTTTAAAGGGAACAGTGATTAACCCTACGGACAAGAACATCCAGTACATTGGTCGTATCTGCTTCGACAACCCTGAGCGTCCGCGCTTTACCTTCCCTGGTACGCAGATTAATGTTCGGTTTACAGGTACCAGTCTGAAGCTGTGGGCCAAGCCTAAGAGTGGCTACTTCATGGCGCAGGTAGACGAGGCTGAGCCCTTCAAGGTGGCTTTGATGGGCGAGCGCGACTCGGTGGTGACGGTGGCTACGGCACTGCCGCAGGGTAAGCACACCCTCAGGCTGATGTATGTCATTGAGGGTTACGAGCTGAAGCCTGACTTCAGAGGTTTCATCTTGGACAAAGGGGCAACCCTGCTGTCTCCTCCTGCCCTGCCGGAGCGCAAGATAGAGTTCATAGGCAACAGCATTACCTGTGGCTATGGCAACGAGAGCATCGTGGCCAACGATCCCTTTGAGTACGAGACGGAGAACCATTATCTGACCTATGCTCAGCTGACCAGTCGCGCCTTGGAGGCTCAGGCTTATGTGGTGGCTCGCTCAGGCATTGGTGTCTATCGCAGCTATGACGGTCCGAAGACAGGAACTCCAGAGAATGTGATGACGACGGAATATGAGTACACCAACCTCTACGACCGCAGTGAGAAGTGGGACTTCAGTCGCTACCAGCCCCAGCTGGTGTGCATTAACCTAGGCACCAACGACCTTTCCACCAACAACTACGATGTCAAGTTGCTGAAAGCAGCCTATAAGAAGTTCCTCAGCCAGGTGCGCAGCCATCATCCCAAGGCTAAGATAGTCTACCTTTGTGGCTCCATGCTGGGTGGCAAGGAACTTGAGATAGCGAAAAAGACGCTGAATGAAGTGGTGGACGAGGCCAACAAGGCCGGCGACAAAGAAGTCTATCGCTTCGACTTCACGCCTCAGACAGGCGACATTCGTTTTGGCGCCTCCTGGCATCCCAGCGTATGGCAACACCAGAAGATGGCTGCTGAGCTGACTGCCTACCTTCGTAGCCTTATGCAGTGGTTCTAAGAAATCCCGATGAAGCGGCCCTTTCTCTTCCTCCTTTTTTGCACGCTGGGATTGGCTTGTCAAAGTCAGTCCCAGAGTCGTGTGACGTATTATGACGAGGAAGATGGTCTTCCACATGGACATGTCACCCAACTGCTGCAAGATGAGCTGGGCTTTATGTGGTTTTCTACTTGGAATGGCCTATGCCGCTATGATGGTTACGAGTTTCGCACCTTCAAGTCGCGGGTGGGCGATGGTTGCAACATGGCTACTGACCGATTTCGCGACATCGCCCTGCGCCCCGATGGCAAAATGTTGTGTAGGGTAGACGATGACTATTACCTCTTTGATACGCGTACCTATCGCTTTAGCAATATGACTGCAGAGGAAGTCAGCCATGCTGCCGATGAAATCAAGCAATATCGTAAGAGTATTGGGCTGAAGTCTGCTGGCAATACTATTAATTTTGCGTATGATGATGCACAAGGCAACCACTGGGAGACTACAGGTAAAGGTCTGAGTAAAGAGACTGCCGTTGTACAGCATACCCAGCGCCTTGCTATCGAACCTCGAGCAGAGGTGAAATGTCTATTTACGGATAGCAGGCAGCGTTATTGGGTATGTACCAAGGACGATGCCGCTATCCGTGTATATGCCTTGGCCGACGATCGTCTGTTGGGCTATCTGGGTACTGACGGACGCCTCCATCCACAATATACGACCTTCGGTTCGCCCATCTATTGTATGTACGAGTCGGCTGATGGTACGCTGTGGATGGGCTCTAAACCCGATGGGCTTTTCCGCTTGCTGGAAACAGCATCTGGTATGTTTAAAATCGCCCGTTTCACCGACCTTCCTCATCAGAATGTCTATAGCATCGCTGAAGACCGTGAGGGAAGACTATGGGTGTCAACGATGGGTGGAGGACTGTGTTATACTGACCAGCTTCTTGCCGACAACCCTCGCTTTCGGGTACCCCGAAACTATCCCAAGGATGTAGCCCAACGTGTGCGCTACCTCTTCTTTGCCGACCAGGGACGCATCTTGATGGCTGCTGCTACCGATGGATTATTGGTGGCCCCATTGGAGAAGGATGCTGAAAACATGCGTTTCCACAGACATCACCGTGAGTCAGACAGGGCTGAGAGTCTGAGTAGTAGTGCCACTATGGATATCACGATGGACGAGAGTGGACACTACTATGTCAGTACTGAGAGCGGTGGCGTGAATCGCATCGAGGGAAACGACTTGCTGGCCGACCAGTTGTCCTTCCGTCATTATACCGCTGGCAATCACCTGTTGCCATCTGATGTCGTCATGTCGCTAACTAATATGGGAAAAGGACGAACAATGGTGGTCAGTGGGCACCTGGTAACCTTGGTCGATAGTGCCAATCGTTATCGTGTGCTCGATGCTCGCTATTTTAATGGCGACTACCGTTTCAATGAGTCTCATCCGCAAGCACTCCATGGCGACCGATGGCTCTTTGGTCTGACGGATGGTGCCTTCATCACCTCAACTGCCCAGATGTACCAGCAGGCCTACCAACCTCGGGTGGTGCTGACAGGTATCTCTATTCAGGGTGGTGAGGACAATTGGACCATCGCCTATGCCGATACGATCTTGCTGCAACCTCACGAGCGCAGCTTTACCCTCCATTTTGCCGCTATCGACTATAGTGCGCCTGAGCGCATCAGCTATGCCTTCCGCCTAAAGCCTAACGAGCATTGGAACTATATCGGGCGAGACCGTTCCGCTACGCTACTCGACCTCTCGCCAGGTACCTATCTGATGGAGCTTCGTTCCACCAATTCTGATGGCCAGTGGCTTGACAATGTTCGTCAGCTGACCATTATCGTCAAGCCCACCTTCTGGGAGTCTGCTTTGGGGCGGACACTCATCGCCCTGATAATCATAGCTACCCTGGCAGCTATTGCCTTTACCTATTTATATATACGTCGCATTAAGCGCCAGCAGCATGAGGCCTTGGAGGCTTATCTGGCTTTGCTCGAAAAGAAGGAAAGTAGGCATGAGGACCGACATCTGAAGGTAGTCACCGATGACCCGATGATGCAACGTGTCATGCAGTTTATTGAGCAAAACCTCTCGAATAGTGATGCTGGTGTAGGCGATATGGCTGCTGCGGCAGCTACCAGTCGTAGTGGTTTGCAGCGCAAGTTGAAGCAGACCATGGGCATCACACCCCAGGACCTGTTGCGTGAGGCTCGCATCAAGCATGCCTGCCAGCTGTTGGCAGAGACCGACAAGACCATTGCTGAGGTGGCGTATGCTTGTGGCTTCAGCGATCCTAAATATTTCAGTCGCTGCTTCAAGCAGAGCATAGGTCAGTCACCATCCGAATTCAAGAGCGACATTTAAAAGGTGTATTTCTGCGTCAAAGGAGGGTGAAAAACGCGTCAAAGTGCGTTTTTCGTCCCGTCTGATGCAATTTTCACCCCATTCCAACGTAGCGATGCTCTAATTTTGCAGTCGAAAAAACGACTAATCATAACTAATTCATAACTGCAAAATGAAAGCAAAACCACTTTTTTTGATGACGTTGGTCATGATGCTCTCCGCAGCATCCTCTGCCAAGAAAGTTCACACCCTGGGCGACTCAACGATGGCGCCCTATGAGGAGTCAGCTACAGTGACACGTGGCTGGGGTATGTATTTCGGTAACTTCCTCACCAACGGGTGGACCAGTATCAACTATGCCAAGGGTGGCCGAGACTCACGTGGTGGATATAATGAACTTTGGCAGACGGCCAAGAAGAACGTTGAGGCAGGTGACTATGTCATTATTACTTTCGGACATAATGACGAGAAGAACTCAGGTATGGATGGCCATGCCCTAAAAGCCTATTATGAGAGTATTGGCGATGCTACCAGTGCTGCTGCTGTCGACCAGCGCGGAACAGTACCCTCTACCACCTATAAAGAGTGGCTGGGTAAGATTGTTGACGAAGTGAAGGCACTTGGTGCTACCCCTATCATATGTTCGCCCGTGTGCCGTAGCTATTTCAGCGGTTCGAAGATTAAGCGCAACGGACGTCACGACTTGGGTGACTATTTCTCTATACTTACAGCCGAAGGCGTCAAGGAGAAACAGAGCGTGTCAACTGATGACCATACGATGGACTATGCTTACCACTCTGAGCAGTTGGCCAAAGAGAAGAATGTGGCCTTTATCGACCTCACTACGGCAACTGCTGCCCTCTATGAAAGTTATGGCGATGCCAAATGTCATGAGTACCTGTTCGACGGACAAGGCTCTACACATTTCAACACCACAGGAGCTCTGCTGGTGGCTCGCGAATGCGCTCGACTGATGAAGGCACAGGGCATCATGGCTGACGACATCACCCTACCCGCAGATATCAGCGTAGCTCCAGCAACAGGCGATATGGGGGAGGCCTACAAAGGCCAGACGTTGACGAAAGAGTTCACGCTGAATGGATTCGGACTCTCTCCCGAAGAAGGTTCTGTCAGCATCAACGCTTCAGCAGGTATATTAATCTCTACTGATAAGACCAACTGGCAACAGTCGCTGGCAGCCACCTATACGGCTTCTACACTAGTGCAAACCTTCTATGCACAGGTTGTACTGACAGAGAATGGCGCATACAACGGGACCATCACCGTCACTCAGGGCGATAAGAGCATCGAGATACCTGTCAAGGCTACTGCCATTACCCTCGAAGGTGGAACGGAGGTGAAGGCCTACTGGCGTTTAGAGAAGGACGACAGCTATGAGCTGACAGGCCTTGCCAGCGTCATAGGACAGTCGTTTCAAGGCATGTACGTACAACGCTATTCTAACCCCAATCCTGCTACCGTCTGGCCCGAGTGGACAGGCTATGAGGCTACTCGTAAGACGCAGCGCAACCTTTTGACGGGTGATGCTTGGCCTGCCGACGAGATTGATGATAACCCTGACCGTTACATCCAGTGGGGCATCAAGCCCAGCACGGGTACAGAACTGAAAATCGATCTTATCAGCCTCTTTGCCTGTGGCTGTGGTGGCAACGGTATGTGCTGCCATATCTATTATTCAACAGACCATTTCGAGACGCGCACTACCATCTTCGAGATGAAGAAGATGCCCGCCAACAATATGCAATATGTTGAGTCGAAGCCTGTGCTCTCGCTGAAAGAGGGGCAGGAACTGCTCATACGTGTCTATCCTTGGTACAACGGAGCAGCCTCAGGTAAGACCATCTGTCTCAGTGACCTTACCATTCATGGCATTGCTGTTGATAACACTACGGGCATTCGCAGTACCAAGGATGTTAGTGCTGTGGCTACCGCTTTTTTTACCCTTGATGGTCGTCAGCATGACCAGTTGCAGCACGGCCTTAACATCGTCCGTATGAGCGATGGCACCACCAAGAAGATCATGAACTAATTATCAAATAACAAAAATCAATCAATCTTATGAAACAAAAATCATTTTTTTCACGACTGCTAGTTGCTCTGTTGGCTTTGTTACCCCTGACGGCAACGTCTCAGAGCGTGACACTGGCAGACTGGAACATGGAGCAGAGCGAGGACATCGCTGTGACATGGTTTAAGGATGGGAAGCCACAGATTGCTCCCGATGAGTGTGTTGGCGACAAGGCCAACTATGTATTAACCGGTTGGTCGGAAGGCCGCTACTGGCAACTTTGTACTGGTTACCAGAACAAAGTGTTACGCATTGAGAATAGCGTAGAGAATGCCATTACTGACTATACGGATGGTTCGAAGCACAACGTATATTATGTGGTGCAGTTCCCCACAACGGGCTATAAGAACATCTCCGTAGATTTCGCCTGCGCCTATGGTGCCAATGCTGAGGCAACGCTCGAAGCTGTAGTTTCGACCGATGGTGGACAGACATGGTTTGACGCAGGAGCATACAAGACGGCAGCTACCTGGTGGACATACAACAAGAATACCGTACAACTCTCTGCTAACAACAAAGAGAAAGTCATCCTCCGCCTCATTGCCGGCAATGGTTTCAAGTCAAACTGGAATCTGGACTACGTGAAGGTAGGTGGCGAGAAGATGGAAGAAGCAAAGCCTGTTGACGAAAAGGACTTCACCCTCTCCTGGCCCTTGGGTAAGGGCGCTGATGACGCTACAGCAGCAGAGGTTAAGACAGCAGGTCTATTTAGTGTTGCAGAGTTCGACTATGGCAAGATGATTCTCTCTACTCAGCGTGCAGCCGACACGTCGCAGCAGACCCTCTACAAGCCATCGAACAACAATGCTGGTTCGCCTAATGATGACGACGTGCTGACGTTTACCATCAAGCCCAAGAAGGGCCTGACCTTTGCGCCCAAGACCTTTGCCTTTGAATCATCGAAGTGGGGCACAGGTGGTGGAAAGTTTGACGTGGTAGCTATAGCTGGTGGCCAGGAAACCATACTTGCCACAGGCATCAACCCTGAGCGCAATAATGCCTTCTCATCACTCAGCTACGATCTGTCGAAACTGACGGTCGACGCCAACGGCCTGGTATTGAAGATTAAGGTTTACGCCCTGGCTTCCAACAAAGAGTATGGCTTTGGCAGCGTTGTCGTCACTGGCGACATCACAGGTACACCCGAGGCCGTTCCTACTTATACTATGAGTGTGAAACTAGGCACTGAGGGCGCTGGTACCGTATCGTGCAACCCTGCTGGAGCAGAATTCGACGAAGGTACTCAGCTGACCGTTACTGCTACTGAGAATTTTGGTTACCACTTTGCCGGATGGAAAGATGCTGAGGGTAATACGGTATCTACCGAGAACCCCTATAGCTTCGAAATCAAGGCCAATACGGCATTGGTTGCCTCCTATACCAAGAACACCGTCTATGCCCTGAACATGAAGTGGACGGGCGGTGCCAACGAGAATCTGATACAGTTCCTGCCTGAGGGCAACTATGTAGATGGCGTACATTACTATGAAGAAGGTACTGACGTCAAGGTGACTGCCCTGAACAACCGCATCCTGACCTTTACAGGCTGGGAAGGTGACGCCCAAGGCACCAATCCGGAATACGAGTTCAAGATGGATTCAGAGAAGAATGTTACCGCCAACTTCTCGGCTACCGACTTCATCGTAGGTTGGGACCTCTATTATGACAGTCCCAAGAGCGAGCGTGCTGCCGACTACAAGGCTGACTCAGAAAATGCTGGACTGCTCAGCCTGCGTAATGCTGCAGGTGAGACCACCAGTTGGCTGGCTAATGGTGTGGCAACTGGTAAGATGAATGGCAAATACGGTATCCGTGTCTGGCGTCCTCTCACTGGCAACTACTACTTTGAAATCTCGTTCTCTTCCAAGGGTTATGAGAATCTGAAGCTCTCTGCCTCGGTAGGCGATGACTACAATGCTCACAGCATCATATTCGCCCAATATAGCATCGATGGTGGACAGACCTTCAAAACCTTCGGTACCTACAATCTGCCTAACCGTGGCTGGGACTCGCAGGAGTTCGACTTTCCTGCTGATGCTGCTGGTGTAGACCGTCTCTTCGTCCGCTTCATGCCTGACTACGAGTCACCCATGACAGGTGTCGAGAGTACCAACGATGGTACTGCCATTGCTGACATCTTCGTACTGGCCGATGCTACAGGTGCTGCTAACGAGGTGGCAACTCTCGTGTCGAGCAATCCTATTAACAATGCCACTGGCGTATCACGCAACGGCTCTGTCATCCTGAACTTCGACAACAAGGTGAAAGCCGGTGAGGGCAAAGCCACACTGAATGGCGAAGAGATAGCTCCCGTCATCAGCGGCAAGAGCGCTGTATTCAAATATAGCGGACTGAAATACGGCACTGCCTATACTTTCAATATGCCTGAAGGCGTACTCGTCAGCCGTAGCGGCAAGGCTGTAGCTGCCACAACGATTTCGTTTACCACAATGGAGCGCCAGCAGCCAGAAGCAAAACTGTATGACGCTGTGGTGGCACAAGACGGTAGTGGTGACTATACCAAGCTGCAGGATGCCATTGACAAAGCCCCAGCAGGGCGTGCCAAACCATGGCTTATCTTCGTGAAGAACGGTCGCTACAACGAGCATATCGACATTCCTGCCACAAAGAGCCATCTGCACATCATCGGTCAGGATCGCGACAAGACCGTCGTCTATGACAATCGCCTCAGCGGTGGCACCAATGCCTACCCCGTTGACCCAGGTGCTACGGTTGTGGTCAAGGGTGCTGACACCTTCTTCGAGAATATCAGCTTGGAGAACAGCTATGGCTACGAAAAGCTCGATGGTCCACAGGCTTTGGCATTGAACACACAGGCCGACCGTGTAGCGATGAACAATGTTGCCCTGCTCTCATATCAGGATACGTGGATTACCTCCAGCAGTTCAACTGCCCGCCACTACATTAAGAACTCTGTCATCGAGGGCGCTGTAGACTTCATCTACAACAACGGTAACGTATATCTCGATGGCGACACGCTGCAAATTAACCGCCCCAGTGGTGGCTATATCGTAGCACCACGCCACACAGCCGACACCAAGTGGGGCTATGTGTTCCAGAACAACATTATCCGTCCACGCAAGGGCATCAATGTTACCGACGTATGGCTCGGACGTCCTTGGCACGACCAGCCTAAGACCGTGTTTATCAATACACAGACCTTTATCAACATCCCCGCCAAGGGCTGGTATAACACGATGGGCGGACTGCCTGCGCTCTGGGCTGAATACAATACGGTGGATAAAGACGGCAATCCTGTAGACCTGAGTCAGCGCGAGACTTACTATTATTACTGGATAGACAAGGAGGCAGGCACCAAGGCTGAGGTCTTCAACGTCAAGAATACGCTCACTGCCGAGGAGGCCGCTCAGTACACCATCATGAATGTCTGCGGAGGTGACGACAACTGGCAGCCCGACCTGCTCTGCGAAGCCTGCGATGCACCAGTCGTTAAGGGTGAAGGTAACGAACTGACTTGGAATGCGGTGCCTTATGCTATCTGCTATGTCATCACGAAGAATGGCGAGGTGGCTGGATTTACAAAAGAAACGTTTTTCGCTGGATATACACAGGATGATATTTGGCAAGTGCAGGCCGTCAACGAGTATGGTGGACTGAGCCAGAAGGCTACAGCCAACATTTCAACAGGCATTGACTCCAAGCCAATAGCTAACAGCCAACAGCCAACAGCCTATTACACGCTGGATGGTCGTATTGTCCGCCAGCTGCAGCACGGGCTGAACATCGTCCGCATGAGCGATGGCACCACCCGTAAAGTCATGGTAAAGTAAAATTGTTAGTGAATGTATAACGGAAGAGGCGGGCCGTGGGGTTCGCTTCTTTCATCGCAACTGTTCGCGACAACGCTCAAGGATGGCCAATAGGTCATCCTTTTTTTCTGCCCTGAGCATGGCGATGCGTGTCTCGCGGAAGTTGGGAATGCCCTTGAAAACAGGGGTGGCAGCCAGATGGCGTCGTGTATGCAGAATGCCTCGATACTCGTCGATACGCTCTACGTTGATGCGCAGCTGTTCTTCCAGGACGTCGATCTTCTCGTCGAGCGAGAGCTCCTGGCGACTGAAAATCCAGGGGCAGCCAAACGTAGCCCTGCCTATCATGACAGCATCAACACCATAGGTGTCGAAGGCGCGGTCTGCATCGTCGAGCGACATGATGTCGCCATTGCCAATGATGGGGATATGGATGCCAGGATTCTTCTTCACCTCGCCAATGAGTGTCCAGTCGGCCTCGCCGGTATACATCTGACTACGGGTGCGGCCGTGGATGGTAAGTGCTTGGATGCCGCAGTCTTGTAGCTGTTCGGCCAGCGTGGTGATGACGAGTTGTTCGTGGTTCCACCCCAGACGGGTCTTGGCAGTGACGGGAACATGAACGGCATCGACCACCTTCTGTGTAATCTCCAGCATCTTGGGAATGTTCTGCAGCATACCGGCTCCTGCACCCTTGCCGGCCACCTTCTTCACAGGACAGCCAAAGTTTAGGTCGATGAGGTCGGGCCCGGCTTGTTCCACGATTTTGGCTGCTTCCACCATGGCCTCGATGTCGCGTCCGTAAATCTGGATGCCGACGGGGCGTTCCTCATCGCTGATGACGAGCTTCTTGACAGTAGACTTGACGTCGCGTACCAAGGCCTCTGCAGATACGAACTCGGTGTAGACCATCGCTGCCCCGAAGCGTTTGCACAGCATGCGGAAGCCGATGTCGGTCACGTCTTCCATCGGGGCCAAGAATACCGGGCGCTCACCTAATTCTATTGTTCCTATCTTCATTTCGGGCGCAAAGGTAGCAAATAATTAATGATTTCTTTCCATTTCTCTCACTTATTTCGTATCTTTGCAGTCGAAATAAACGAATAACAACCTATTTATGAAGAAGCTATTAACCCTTTTCGTACTGGCTGCACTGGTTGCCTGCGGTTCAGAGACCAATGAAAATGGCGATCTGGTCATCACCTCGAAATTCAAGTCTACATGGAATATCTATGAAGGTATTGTGCATAACGACGATGGAAGCATTACCTATTATGCTTTGCCTTGGGGTGGACTGGTAGGTGTTGTCAAAGAGCGCAACATGGCTGTCGACTGGTCAGGCTACGAGTCTATACGCTTCGACTTCTCAGAGCCGACAAAGGTGCCCACGCAGATTATGATTTCCGATAAGCTGAAGACATGGGGTAAGCCTGGCATCACATCGCTGACATGCTATTTCGACGGGCAGAACGTCAAGGCCATTGACGAGGTGGCCCTGCAGGCCTCTGACACGACGGTGATTAAGGTGACGAGCGTGACACTGACCCCTGGTGGAAGCAAGTGGGAGTCGACACCTATCTGGGAAGGCAATTGCCATCAGGGTAACTGGGAGAAAGGCTTCGTCATCAAGCCGGAGAAGTTTACCACAGCCTACGAGGGTGACAAGTTGGAAATCGTGTTTACTACGGATAGGAGTGACCCTGACGTGAAGTACTGGATGATGAAGACCATTATTGACGGTACAGACCAGACCTTGGAGGGTAATGACAATGAGTTGAACAAGTGGGGTTGTGCCACAATGGGCAAGGATGCTACGTCGTATCGTATTGTGCTGACAGCCAAGGATGTTGCTGCGCTGAGAGACAAGGGAATGTTTATCAACGGCTACTACAATAACATTACCAGGTGCAACCTCCTAAAGATGGGGTATGACTCCCACCCTACAGAGGAGTCGTTTTAGTACATCGTATTAATATAACAGGTGATAGGTGCCACCAGCGAGAGGCTTTACCACACCTTTCATCTCCAGTTGGAAGAGCAGGGCTGTGAGCTGGCCGATGGGAAGGTTGGTCTTCACGCTGATGATGTTAAGCTGCAAGTCGTTGGTCTGCTGAAGCAGGCTGACGATTTGCTGTTCCTCAGGGTTGAGGTCGGGGAAGAGCTGACGCTCCACCGTCTCGGGCTTCTCTTGGACAGTCTTCCAACCCATGGCCTCCACGAAATCGCGTGCAGAGGTGATGAGTCCTGCCATATTGTTGCGGATGACCTTGTTGCAGCCTTCGGAGTAGGGCATGCCGACGGCTCCAGGGAAGGCAAAGGTATCACGACCGTACTCCTGGGCTATGCGGATGGTGATAAGGCCACCACCCTTGATAGCGCTCTCTACCAGAACGGTCGCGTCAGAAATGCCTGCTACGATGCGGTTGCGCTGTCGGAAGTTGTTGGGTAGAGCTTCTGTTTGTGACATATACTCTGTCAGCAGGCCTCCATGTTTCACCATCTCAACAGCAGTCTGGCGATGGGCATGCGGATAAATCTGGTCCAGTCCGTGGGCCAGTATGCCAACCGTTTCGTAGCCATTCTGCAAAGCATTGCGATGGGCGCAGATGTCAATACCGTAGGCTAGTCCGCTGACCACCAGCACCTGCGGACACAGTTGTCGCAGGTCGCTGATAAATCTATGGACCAGGTCCTGGCCATAGGTAGTGCAGCGACGCGTCCCAACCATGTTGAGGATATACTGCTGATTCAGATTGGCTGTACCTTTATAATATAAGATGATGGGTGCGTCTGGGCATTCATGCAGTCGCTGGGGATAGTCGACATCGTTAAAGGTCAGGGCGCGGATGTTGTTTTTGGTGATGAACTCCATCTCTGCAGCAGCACGCCGGAGGGCGTCGTCCCAGTCCTTCATGCTCTCACGCAGTCTGGGTGTTGCATCGGCAATGGCATCGCCAATGTCGTTACGATGCTCATAGACAGCCTGGGCACTACCCATGGCCTGGTATAGCTGCAGGGCAATGGGCAGGTTAAAACCCGTCATGCGGGTCAGGGCTATGGTATAGTAGATGTCGTCGTTCATAGGTAGGGTGCAAAAGCCTTGTCGTATTCCTCGCTCTCACCCAGTCGGCCATTGATGAGGCATACGAGCATGATTTTTCCCTTGAAGCAGATGGTCTCGTCAGAGGCCCGGTAGATGTCTTGGTGGAAGATGTACTTAAAGCCATCTTTCTCCAGCCATAAGCGGGAGATGAACTCGTCGTCACACCGTAGTGGAGCCTTATATTCCAGCTGCATACGAGCCACTACGGCATCGGTGCCCCTGGCGTGCATCTCGGCGAAACTCAGTCCGCACTGTTTCAGGAACAGGTGGCGTGTGTGCTCGGTATAGTGCAGATAGTTGGCATTATTAACGATACCCTCGATGTCGCACTCATAGTCGCGCACCTCCATTCGGGCTTCAAAAACATATTTATTCTTCATATTCATTAGTCACTTGTCATTAATCACTCTTTACTTCTCACTTCTCTTGAGGTACTCATACCCGATGCGACAGCGCAGGCAGTCCTTGCGGTCGCAGTATTCACGCTTCAGCTGTATAAGGGCTTGTGAGTCGCCGGCCGTCTTGACCTCCAACCCACACTCCTGCCACATACGGATGATGTGGTTGTTCTCGGCTTTCAGCTGCTCCAGGAAGTCGAAGGAACGGTCGCATAACTCCTCCCTTGACGTGTGACGTCCATAGGCAAACAGTATGGGAACACAGGTGTTGATGATGAGGAGGTTGATGCTGAAGGGCGACAGGTGCTTGGCATTGCGCACACTCTCCGAACCGAAGGTGTAGTGCGTCTCCCAGTAGGGCGTCACCTGGGTATGCAATCGCTCGCTGAGGCTTACCATATCCTTGCACTCGACGAGTTGTGACAGACCAGCCTTTTGTTGATAGTAAAGGTTGGCCAGTTGCGAGATGCGGATATGAGGAAAGTTCTGCGGACGCAGACGAAGGAAGCGCCAGCGTTTGTAGTCCATGGGCTGCATGGAGAACTTATGGGCCAAGTATTGGTATTCGTTGCGCAGCTTGGCAAAGTAACCCTCGTTGAGGGCTTCCTGCTGGTAGCGCTCGGGTATGGCTTCCAGTTCAAGGAGTCCTGCTTGCCCCATGAAGATGGCCTCTATTTGAAATAAGTTGTCGCGGTGCTTGCCAACAGCCTGCAGAGGAATATGGCGTGCCCACTCCTCAAAGGCATCGCCATTGATGCCAAATCCATAGTTGCGGGCCAGCGTTGTGAAGTAGGCATCCTCCCAGGAGCCGTTAGCTTGTTGAACCCGTTGCTGGATGGCAATGGTCTTTTTTTCCAGGCGCTCGGTCTGCAGGGCAGCCATCCAGGAATGGACGGTCAATGGTGTCAGGTCGGGAATAATCCTATAGCAAGGAGGGTAGGTGTCTGTCTTCAGCAACTCCTCATAATTGTCTTGAACAGTAGCGGGAACAGTCATGACAACTTGTGGAATGAAGTCGCCTCGTGAGGTCTGCACTTCGCAATCGGCTTCGCCCACCACATGGAGTATGACATTGTCGTAGTTGGCATCGTGCTCATGGCCATGCTGATACCAATGTGACGAACGGTCGTGTATCTCGACATTGCCCACCCATAGCGTACCACCAATCTTCACCTTGGCGTTGAAGAAGTCGGGGCCGCTGTTGTGGTTGTGCAGCCCGGGGTCGATGACCTCGACGGTGCGTCCGTCAGTGGTTTCCAATCCCTTGGCAGGCCACATCTTATGTTTCCAACAATAATGCAGTAATTGTTCCATGCTGCAAAGATACGAAATAATTCTCATTTTTTATTTCTTATTTCTTAATTTATTTCGTACCTTTGCCGTAGAAACTAAAAAACTGAC
>JAFPEE010000200.1 GCA_017389705.1 Prevotella sp. | reverse complement strand
GTTTTCTCACCAGTATCTGCAAAACTTGTAAATTTTCCCATCAGTATACGCAAAACTTGTAAATTTTCCCATTACGCTATAATAGTAGTAGTTATATCAAATAACTACTCATGATTTTGCATACATTGTACTCGGTAGGACATCTTTGATGGATGTCCTACCGGCTTCTGATAACTGATTATCTGTCATATTGGCGATTCCATATCCTTTCCAGCTCAGCATAATTGGGGTCATACTCCCTATTCTCGTGGCCAAAATTTAATAGTGATTCTGGCACATGGAACGTTGGCCTTTCCAAGTTAGGATAGCTGTTCGCTGTTTTATTTAGTAACGTGTCCCAGTTATAGCCGTTGTTTCTTGGCGCTTGAGGCTCTGTCGGCGTTATCGGGTTTGGCGTGACGTAATCCTTGCTCCAGTTGCGGATGGTGTTTTCAGATATCTCAATACCGTTCTGCACCATTATTTCCCTGTTTTTCGCCGCTGACAGGTTTGGGTCGTAAAGTTGCATGAACCGAGCCTTGACATCTGTTTTAGCCTGTCTTTTGGCTTCTCGCATCTGTGCCTCTGTCATTATCCTCGTGGGGTTAGTTGGGATGCCGCGTTCATGGCAATAACGGTACAATGTTGACCGGGATTCTCCTTCTAACAGCGCTAAATTCTCCTTGACTGTTTTTGACCTGTCATACTTCTCGTTCAACTCAGCATAATGAACTACTTTGGTGATATAGCGAATATATTCCTGTGTGTGGGGCACATTGGGATGCAGGATGAATTTTTGCTTGTGATCCTTCCAATAGGCGATCTCATATTCACAATACTCAGCCAGTTCGTCGAAGTCCATCTGCATTGCCCGCTCAACCCTCCTTTTCAACATGTCCAGCGTGATAACCCCATCGCTGTAATCAATGAACTTAATCAGGTCAACATACATATTGAACAGCAGCGTATCAGCATCAACGTTGGGATTGATCAGTCTTCTAAGGCACGCACGCTTAAACAGTGTACGCCGTCTGTGGTTGCCGTCGGTTATCTTTTCCGTTGGCCACCATAGCTGAAGGTAATTCTCGTCGGTCAGCTGGTATGTGCCGTTAATCCAGTTGTCAGACTCGGTGCGGTAATAGTATCTGTATCGCGTTGAGTAGAAGTGCATGAACTGTTCTGGCTCCATATTCCCCATATCATGCAACAGTTGAGCATCGAATACCACTGTCGGCTTGGTTGGATCCTGTGCAGTTTGAATTACCCGGCTTTCATCAACAGGCGGCAGACTCTCAGGAAAATCCAGCCGTGAGTAGATGTAGCCTGAGGTATAGCACTCCTCGTTGCCATACACGCCGTTAAAATATTGACTTGGTCTCTCGCCGCAGTCATCCTCCATCGGCTCTCCTGTGTCCCGAACGATGCTGTCGGTGATACATCTCGATACAACGTTCAGGTCGTCCTTACCCAAGATGCGGTTAAAGACATACACCATTCTGAAGCGCCTTGATGCTTTCCCGCTTTTCTCCAGGTTATCGGAATAGGACATATAGACGCAGGTAGGCGGGCATGTGAGGCAAGCCAGGTAATCAGGAATCGACTCGAATCGTGTTAAGTCAATATCAACAAACACGGTCTGGGCCCCACTGAAGAACTGGTCTCTCTTGAAACTCAGCTTCATGCAGCCTTGGTTTGGACCTTTCTCATAGAGGGGCTTTGACGAATAATGCCTTCCGTCACACGTCTCAAACCAATACTCCTTGTTTGGGTCAAATTGAAACAGGTTGCAGAAGGTATAACCGTGAATGGCACCCCAGAGAAACTGCTCTATAGAAACATCATATTCCCTAAAAGCCATCTTTTCTTTCCCGATAGCCTTTGCGCCGACTCGACTCAAGCAGGCTGTGGCATCGGTTTTCTTTACGTAAAAGTCATTGCTAATGTTAACTCTGAATTGAAAATCTTTATCAATAAACATAGTAAGCAAATGTTTTAATGAATTAGTAATTATTATGTTCAAAGAGGTCGCTGCCATCGATAATCAGCATGAGCCTATTCTTCAAGGCTTTGTTGTAATTCGCATGGCCCATCATTAGCTTGGCCTCTTTTCTGTTATTGTACACTTCACCACTAGGGATATACATCATTCTTGTATCCATAATTATAAATTTTTTATATTAAAAACTGTATATTATTCATCGGGACTTTGACGACACGATTAGGGCACATCAAAGTCAATAATTGTTGACGATTTGATTAGTCTTTTATAGAGGTTGAGGCATTTATTATAGAGATGTCGCTTTAATACCAATCTGGGACGTCTTTGCCTGGGTTCAACTCGATGTTGCGTTTATGACAGAACTCTTTCCTTTTTGCATAATATTCTTTGAGACGTTTGTCAGCGCCCTCAACCCATATCAGGTTATCAGCAGCCCAATTCATCTCGTCATAGTCAATGTGAAGAATCTCAGGATTTTGGAAAATGGCGTCGTCACCCTGCACATAACCTGCAGCTCTCATGATTCTATCCATATTTACACGCTCAGAATAGTTGCTACTTGGCCTCGACACACAGATATGAGGTCCTATATATGCTTCCAGGTCCATATCGCTATCAAAAAAACTGTCGTGGATCATCATTGGTTTGCCATCCATTTCCACACGGCCATCTTTGAACACGGTAATTTTGTTCCCATAGCAGTTGAGTTCGATTGAAGGCTCCAAAGTATGCTCGTAATGATGGATTACCCACTCAAGATTATCAGCGCTGCAATTCATGATATCTCCATCTTTGTGGTTGATGATATACCTCTTTCCATCTCTTGGCTTAGGAGGACAATAGCATGTCATCACAGCTAAATCGACAGATATCCTAGGGCCATTCGGTTTCTTGATATATTTGCCGGCATCATCTGTCTTGATCTTAATCTGCTTTATAACAGGTTTACTATACCTGACTCCATATTGCATGCCAGCCACGTTACCGTCTCTCGAAATATAGATTTTGCCCTTAATGTAATACCGGCACTCTTCACCATTAATTAATTCTGTTTTCGGC
>JAFPEE010000199.1 GCA_017389705.1 Prevotella sp. | reverse complement strand
GAGAAGTATGGTGCCGACACCCTGCGTCTTTATGAGATGTTCCTTGGTCCAGTAGAGCAGTCGAAGCCTTGGGACACCAACGGTATCGATGGTTGCCACCGCTTCCTGAAGAAGTTCTGGGCATTGTTCTATGGCAATAGTCGTGAGAACCCTGAAGGCAAGCTTTTAATCGACTACAAACAGCCTACAAAGGAGGCCTTGAAGAGCGTCCATAAGCTTATCAAGAAGGTAACGCAGGACATTGAGGGATTCTCGTACAACACCTCTATCTCAGCCTTTATGATCTGCGTCAACGAACTGGCTCAGCAGAAGTGTAATAACCGCGATGTCCTTCGCATATTGATCACTCTTATCGCTCCTTTTGCACCCCATATCGCTGAAGAGCTGTGGGAGGCAATAGGTGAGCAGGGTAGTGTCTGTGACTCCAAGTGGCCTGCATGGAACGAGGAGTATCTCGTTGAAAACAGCGTCAAGCTGGGTGTGGCCTTCAACGGTAAGACCCGCTTCGATATGGAGTTCCCTGCTGATGCTGACAACCAGACGATTCAGGATACCGTCTTGGCTGACGAACGCGCCAAGAAGTATATCGAGGGAGACATCATGAAGGTTATCATCGTCCCGAAGCGTATGGTGAACATCGTTTTTAAGAAGTAAATGATACTGAATCATAAAATGATATGGAACGAAGCCAAGGACTATCTTTTCATAGCCCTTGGCCTCGCTATCTATACGGTGGCCTTTACCGTTTTCCTGATGCCCTATCAGATAGTGGCTGGAGGTGTGACAGGTCTGTCGGCCATCATCTATTATGCCACAGGGTTCCACCTGGAGAACACCTACATCATCATCAACGGTGTTCTGCTTCTTGTAGCGCTGAAAATACTGGGTGTGAAGTTCCTGATGAAGACCATCTTTGCCATCTTCACACTTTACTTCATGCTGATGTTTGCTCAGGAAATCATTCCTAAGCAGCCTAACGGACTGCCCTTCAAACTGATGGGCGAGGGACAAGACTTCATGTCGATGATTATTGGTTGTGTGCTGACAGGTCTGGCTTTGGCTACAGTATTCATGAACAATGGTTCTACGGGCGGTACCGATGTCATTGCCGCATCAGTCAATAAGTTCCATCCCAATGTATCGTTGGGCAACGTGCTGATAGCCGCTGACTTCTGCATCATTGGCTCGTGTATGTTCTTCCCTCAGTTTGGCACCTATCTGGAGCGAGCACACAAGGTAATGTTCGGCTTCTGCGTGATGGCGATGGAGAACTATACCCTTGACTACATCATGAATGCCCGTCGTCAGTCTGTACAATTCATGATATTCAGCCAGAAATGGCAAGAGATTGCCAATGCCATTGGTACTGAAATGAATCATGGTGTGACGATCCTTGACGGACATGGCTGGTATACGGGCAAGAAGAGCAAGGTGCTCTGTATTTTGGCTAAGAAGAACGAGAGCGTATACATGTTCCGACTCATCAAGATGATTGACCCACAGGCCTTTGTCAGCCAATCGAGCGTCATTGGTGTCTATGGCGAGGGCTTCGACGAGATGAGAGTGAAGATAAAAGCAGACAAGAAGAAAGATGAAGATAGTATTCGCAACCAACAACCAACATAAGCTGGAAGAGATAAGGGCTATTCTGGGTAGCAAGTTTGAGGTGCTCTCACTTGCTGATATCGGTTGTCATGAGGACATTCCAGAAACAGGTCAGACCCTAGAGGAAAACGCCCTTATGAAGGCTCAGTACATCTACGATAAATACCACGTCGACTGCTTTGCTGACGATACAGGTCTGGAAGTCGACGCTTTAGGAGGTGCCCCTGGCGTCTATAGTGCCCGCTATGCTGCGATGGAGAGTGCTGATGGTACTGCTGCCTCTCACGATTCTGAGGCCAATATGGTCCGACTGTTACGGGAACTGGGAAACAGCGACCACCGTAAGGCCCGATTCCGTACTGTGATAGCGCTTGTAGAGAAACAAAACGTGTGCCCCTGTGGTTGTACCAGCATAAAGCAGATTCATCGCTTTGAGGGCATCGTTGAGGGTGAAATCACTCACGAGAAGAGTGGGGAAGAGGGTTTTGGCTACGACCCTATCTTCAAACCCACAGACTACGACAAGACGTTTGCAGAACTGGGTGCTGACATCAAGAACCAAATCAGCCACAGAGCTCGTGCTACGCAGAAGTTGGCAGAATACTTAAAGACCTTGTAAAGCTATGAAGAAAGTCATCATCGCCCTGATATTGTCAATTGTCAATTGTCAATTATCAATTGGACAAATTGGTACTTGGCACAACTATCTGGCTTACCAAGATATCCAGCAGATACAGGAAGCAGGCAATAATCTCTTCGTGATGGCGTCGAATGGCCTCTATCAGTATAACAAAAACGACCAAAGTATTGTTACCTACGACAAGACCAATGGCCTCAGCGACACCTATATCACCCATATCCGCTGGTGTCAGCAAGCCAAGCGTCTGATAGCTGTCTATAACACCTTTAATATCGATCTGGTAGAGACCAATGGCAACATTACCAACATCAGCGATATCTACTCGAAGGTCATCACAGGCGACAAGACCCTGAACAACATCTATATCTACAACCAATATGCCTATCTGGCTTGTGGCTTTGGCATCGTCAAGCTGAATGTCAAGGATGCTGAAATCAGCGAAAGCTATATGTTTGGCTTTCCTGTCACAGCCATCACCGTCAGCGGTAATACCATCTATGCCCAAACCAGTCAAGGTATTCTCGAAGCAAACCTTAAAGACAACCTGATAGACACCTCCAACTGGCATCCTGCTACCTCTACACCTTCCTTCGATCAGGATAATACCGACTACGACAACAATATCCAGCTGGTCAAGACGCTCAATCCCGGAGGACCTCACCATAATAAATTTGGCTTCATGAAGTTTGCCAACAACCAGCTCTATACCGCTAATGGCGACTATAACAGTCCTGCTCCTATCCAAATATTAAGTAATAACGAATGGGACATCTATGAATACGAAGGCATCAGCGAAACTACTGGCGTAGCATTCACAGGAGCTTTTTGCTTTGATATCGACCCAAGCAACAAAAATCATCTCTTTGCAGGAGCCAGAAACGGACTCTATGAGTATCTCAACGGCAAGCTTGTCAATTACTATAACTATGAGAATAGTCCTATAGAGCCTTTTGACGGAGTAAATAGAGAATATCAATTGGTTACAGGTACCAAATTCGACAAGGAAGGAACGCTTTGGGCTCTGAACAGTTCTGCACCAACTACTGCGCTTTTCAAATATGTCAATGGAACGTTTTCTAAACTGAACCATCCAGAACTGATGAAACTGAATCGTGGTGCCTTTAAGAACAGGAGTAATGGTGAGTTAAGCAGTATGATAATTGACAGTCAGGGACTCATGTGGTTTGTGAATAACAACTGGGTGCTACCTGCCTTATACCAGTATAATACGCAGACTGACGCCATTAAAGCCTACGAGTCATTTGTCAATCAAGATGGTACCATTATCTCTGTGTCAGAGGGTGTAAGATGTGTGACAGAAGATTTGGAGAAAAACATCTGGATAGGTACATATAAGGGTCCGCTGATGCTGGAAAGAAGCCAAATCAATCAAGACGGTTCTATTTTTACTCAGGTTAAAGTACCTCGCAACGACGGTACCAACTATGCTGACTATCTGCTGGCTAACATTGATATCAACAGCATAGCCATAGATGGTGGAGGACGAAAATGGTTTGGCACCAGCAACAATGGTGTCTACCTGATTAGTGCTGATAACATGACACAGCTACAGCATTTTACCAAGGATAACACTCCTTTGCTCTCTGATGTCATTCTTTCCATAGCCATTGATAATACCTCTGGTGAGGTTTATTTCGCTACTGACAAAGGTCTCTGCTCTTATATGAGCGATGCTACACAGACCAATACGGAGATGACCAAGGACAACGTTTGGGCTTATCCTAATCCTGTCACGCCAGGCTATACAGGTCCTATTACCATTACAGGACTTACCTACAATGCTGACGTCAAAATTCTATCCTCCAATGGTGCCTTAATTCATGAAGGTCGTAGCAATGGTGGTACTTATATATGGGATGGTAGCGACAAAAAGGGTAGGAGAGTGGCCTCTGGCGTCTATATGGTAGTAACAGCCACTAATACAGGCGAAAAGGGAACAGTATGCAAGATAGCTATCGTCAACTGATTAAACAGCATTGGAGCATTTTTATCATCCTTGTTCTGACGCCTATTTTGCTGTATGCTGTCTTACCTATCTTGCCTACACACGATGATTGGGCAGGAACTACAAAACCTGATTTCAACCCCTTTTTCATCAAGGAACATTTCTTCTTCTACGGATATCATTGGCGACCATTTGACACGTGGATAGGATATATCGTAGGACGTAATCCACAAGTATTATGGCCTACCTTTAATCATGTAATAGTAGTCATAGGCCATCTGTTCTGTTCGTTGTCTATCTATCGCTTATTAACTGTACTTGGCTTTAACAAGGCAGCAAAGAATATTTCCACTTTGTTCTTTTTCATCACACCTGCTACAATGGCTACCGTATCAGCCATTGACAGCCAGAATCAAGTATATGCACTTACTTGTGGTATCATAGCCTTTTTATTTTATTGTAAGCTTAAAAAAAGAAAATACATCGTTTGGATCAGCTTGATATTCCTGGCTACACTCTTCAAGGAAAACGGATTGATGTGGGCTTGGATATGTCCTATTCTTGCCTATGGATTTGACTTGATAGAAATAAAAACGTTAAAAAAGGATTTACTTGTAGGCACAGCCATTATGGGTGCTTATGCTTTGGCGATTCTATTGCTTCCTAAAGACATCACTATCCATCCGGAATATGTGCCTGAAGACTTTAAAGTTGCCAATAACGTCATCAAATTCTTCTTCACGTCATTCATTACGGTCGACTATATCTATCTGCTTCATCAGCCCAGTCGCCATTTATTTTTAGCAGCTCTTTCTTTCCTATTGGCAGCACCCTTCCTCTATTTTATCTTTATACGCCAAATAAGACAGTTTGCCAATAAGAAAATAATATGCACCATCATCTGTCTGCTGATAGCTGTTGCGCCTCATTTAGGCACCGTTTTCAGTATGATGCATGCTTATGCAGGATTGGCTATGATTACTATTATTATAGCATTTTCTATCAATCATACAAACCATATAAAACATGTTGTCTATGCCTTCATTCTATGGATAATTATTGCTCTGCTTATCGATATTCATCTCATTGACGCATCAGTAAAATCAGGTCTTGTGGGAAAGAATATGGCAAAGAACGCCATCCAAAAAACAGGCTCTCCCGTTGATAGCGTTTATGTCATTATCATAGAAGATGACTATCCAAAATTATCTTCTTTCTGTGTCATTCCCAACGAGGCTTTCGGATGGGGACTCGCTGCACAATATGAAACGAATTATCAATGGCCAAAAGTCATTGAGGACACAACGATAGAACGTACTGCTGACGCCTTCAGAATAGCAAAGGAGTTAGGATTGGAAATACTCAATAAACAACAACATCATTGTGTTTGGATAGTTAATCATGAGCATATTGACGTCATTAAAAAATAAGATAGGTCTGTTTACAGACAAGACCTTTATGAAGTTTGTCATGGTGGGTGTTATTAATACCATCGTGGGTACAACTATTATGTTTGTATTCTATAATGTATTCCATCTGAGCTATTGGATATCCTCCGCATCCAATTACTTCTTTGGAAGCATCTGTAGCTATATCCTTAACAAGCACTTTACCTTTCATTATCAAGAGAAAGGCTGGGCATCGCTGATACGCTTTACTATCAACATCATTATCTGCTATCTGCTGGCATATGGAATAGCAAAACCATTGATGCAATGGATTTTGTCTGATTATGAAAAGACCATTCAAGAGAACGTATCTATGCTACTTGGTATGTGTCTCTTTATCGTATTCAACTATTTAGGTCAGCGTTTCTTTGCTTTTAAATCAAAATAGGCTATTGCAATCCGAAGCATAGCCTCACAAGCTTGACTGGACAACGCTCCACCACTTTGCTTATTAAGACAGGAATGAATAGTCCTGACAATAGATTGATAATATAAAACGCAAATAATATATGCTCATTGTAGAAAAAATGCTTCCATAATATCAGTTCTACAAACGTCTGAAAAGGCAATGACATCAAGTAAATCTGGAAAATATATTCCCTGAAACTAGAAAATAGTTGAGGAAGGTAATGGGCCACAAAAATACATAGTCCACACATCATAAAAATCCCGATGAACGACGTTAATAGCGGTATGGAATAATAATAAGAAACGGTATAAAGCAATATCAATACCAGTAATACCTTTAGGTTGCTAACGTAATTGTAAAGTTCAAATCTAAAGAAAAAAATGCCAAAAAAGAAGTATATCAAATAGTGATGTACCTCCAAAATATAAAAGATATTCCAACGGCTTTCAAGATCAGTATCGATAAAGTAAATGCCACAGCAGAACAGCAAGAAGAATAGCATTCTGTATTTGTCCTTACATAAATAGCAGAACAACGGATACATAAGCATCAATGTCATCAGTACAGCTAGAAACCATAAGGGCTGCGAGGAATGTCCTCTGTAATAAACGAACGATTCCAAAAAATTAGTCCATGATAGGTCTATGGGAGTCTTTGTAAATTGGTTGAAAGTGGCTTTAATAAGAAAATAGACTATCACAAAGAAAACAAAGGGTATCATGATACGCTGAAACTTATCTTTGTATAACGCCTTTGTTGGTATTTGCTTCCGTATTCTGCTAATATATAAAAGACCACCAGAGATGAATATAAACAATGGCATGCGTATAGGGTGGAACGGAAAAGAGAGCGCCCTGCAAAACAAATGGTTTTCGCCAGTCGACATATCTACCAATTGAACATGAACCATGACAACCAATAGAATGTTAAGTCCTCTCAAAACAGCCAACCACTCTATACGCTGCTTCATATCTTAACTAAGTTCCAGCATTCTTTCTATAGGTTTGACAGCATCTTTGGCTATCTTAGGATCTACTTCTACGTTAGGCCATTCGTATTTAAGACAGTTGTATATCTTCAAGAGCGTATTCATCTTCATATATTGGCACTCGTTACAGCTGCATTCCAGGCCGCTCTCGCTGATTTCAGGAGGTACAGGGATAAACTGCTTGTCAGGACAAGTTCGCTGCATCTCGTGCAAAATACCGGCCTCTGTGGCGACAATAAATTGCTTTTGCTCACTCTGCTGAGCATAATTGAGCATAGTTGCCGTACTTCCCTTTACATCTGCCAATGCCAAAACAGGACCTTTACACTCCAGATGAGCCATCACAATAGCGTCAGGATACTGCTTCTTCAGTTCTAGTATCTTTGCTACTGAGAAACGCTCATGCACATGACAACCACCATTCCAAAGCAACATCTGACGACCTGTTACCTCATTGATATAGTTACCTAAGTTATAGTCTGGACCGAATATCAGCTTGGCATCCTGAGGCAGCTGGTCGACTACCTTCTTGGCATTACCAGAGGTTACTACAACATCCGTCAATGCCTTTACAGCAGCAGTAGTATTGACATAGCTCACTACCTGATAGCCAGGATGCTCATCCTTGTATTTCTTTAAATCCTCTGCCTTACAACTGTCAGCCAATGAACAGCCTGCATTCAAGTCAGGACATAATACAGTCTTGTCAGGAGAAAGCAGCTTACAGGTCTCAGCCATAAAGTGAACACCACACATGACCATCATTTTCGCATTGGTCTCTGCAGCCTTACGAGCCAAAGCCAACGAGTCGCCTACGAAGTCTGCAATATCCTGTATATCGCCTATCGTATAATAGTGTGCCAGGATAATAGCATCTTTCTCCTTACACATTCTGCGTATCTCAGCTTTCAGATCAATGTCTTTCTCTACAGGTTCATCAATGAATCCCTGCTCTTTCCATTCTGTTTTCAACATCACAATATTATTATTTTTCTTTTTTATTTTTTTCTTTGAAAGAGAAATGATAAGGATGATACAGCGTTGATATGTGCAAAACTTCTTGCTTGTTTTCTTGCCAGAAAGGTTATACACCTATGGTTTTGTCTTATCTATATACGCTGTGGACTCTTACTTCTTGATTTTTAGTTTGATAAGTAGTTTATCCACAATTCTCTTTTTCGGTGCAAAATTAATAAGTTTATATCTTTTTTCATTCAAAATTGGTGGAAAAGTTGCCGATAAGCTTGTATTTTATGCTCAAAATCCACAATAGGGTAGGGGACAGACGGGATATTCTGGGATAATTCACACGTTATGAACAGGGTTATCCACATATTTATCAACACCTTGTTTAAGTATTAACGACTCTGCAAACTTATAGATAATGATACCTGCCGTAACGGAGACATTCATGGAGTGTTTGGTACCCAGCTGAGGTATCTCCAGGCAACCGTCAGAGGCATCGACTACTTCCTGATGGACACCCTTAACCTCATTGCCTAGCACTACAGCATATTTTTGGCCTTGCTGAGGCACGAATGTCTGTAGTTTGGTACTGTGTTCCACCTGCTCAACAGAAAGCGCGCAATAGCCTTGTTTTTTGAGCTCCTTGACAGCTTCTAATGCTGTTGAATAGTATTTCCATGCCATGCTATCCTCAGCTCCAAGGGCAGTCTTATGTATCTCTGTAGCTGGAGGTGTGCAACTGATGCCACAAAGATAGACAGCTTCAACGCGAAAGGCATCGCTGGTACGGAAAACACTTCCTACGTTATACATTGAGCGTACATCGTCCAACACAACGATTAGTGGCAGTTTGTCAGCCTCACGGAATTCTTCTACCGTCAGGCGTTGCATCTCTATGGTTCTTATTTTTCTCATAACTAATGTGCCTCTAACCAGTTATCGCCAAAGCCTGAGTCAGCTACCAGGGGAACTTTCATCAGGAAGGCATTCTGCATCTCTTCCAATACGATATGCTCAACCTTTTCTTTCTCTTCTGGAAGAACAGAGAAGTTCAATTCGTCGTGTACCTGAAGAATCATCTTGCTCTTGATGTTTTCTTCCTTAAAACGCTCAAAGATATGTATCATGGCTACCTTAATGATATCGGCAGCAGTACCCTGAATAGGAGCATTGATGGCGTTGCGCTCAGCAAAACCACGTACCACACTATTGGCACTATTGATGTCAGGCAGATATCGGCGACGACCGAATAGGGTAGTGACGTAGCCTTTCTGACGAGCTACCTCCTTGGATTGTTCCATGTAGTCTTGTACCTGTGGAAACGTTTGGAAGTATCCGTCAATCAGCATCTTAGCTTCGTCGCGAGGGATGTCTAGACGTTCAGCTAGACCAAAGACCGTAATGCCATAGATGATACCAAAGTTGGCACGTTTTGACTTTGTACGTTCATCGCGGGTAACCTCATCGATAGGCTTCTTATAGATGTTGGCAGCAGTAGCAGCATGCAGATCCTTGCCTTCACGGAACACCTCTATCATATTCTCATCGTTCGAGAGATGAGCCATCACGCGAAGCTCTATCTGGCTATAGTCAGCCGAGAAGAAGAGACATCCGGGCTCTGGAACAAAAGCCTTACGAATCTCCTTGCCGTCTTCACCACGAACGGGAATATTCTGCAGGTTAGGATCGCTTGAGGAGAGTCGTCCCGTAGCTGTAACTGTCTGGTTGAAAGAAGTATGAATATGACCAGTACGAGGATTAATCAGCTTGGGCAGGGCATCGATATAGGTACCCAACAGCTTTTTCAATCCACGATGGTCCAAAATAAGTCCTACTATCTCATGCTTATGGCGCAGCTGTTGCAACACTTCCTCAGAAGTTACATACTGACCTGTCTTGGTCTTCTTTGGCTTTTCTATTATCTTCATCTTCGAGAAGAGAATATCGCCTACCTGTTTGGGTGATGCAATATTGAATTGCTCGCCTGCCAGTTCATAGATGCGTTGCTCGATGGTAAGCATACGTTCCGTCAATTGTTTAGAAGTCTCTGCCAACGAATTGGTATCAATGCGCACGCCATTCATCTCCATCTCTGCCAATACAGGCATCAGGGGCATCTCTATCTGATAGAAGAGTTCTTCGCACTCATGTTTTTTCAGCTCTGGCTCCAGCTTGTTCTTCAGCTGCAAGGTGATGTCAGCATCCTCGCATGCATATTCATAGACATCGATGGGCGGAAGGTCACGCATGCTTCGTTGGTTCTTGCCACGAGGTCCTATGAGCTCATCAATGTGGACAGTCTTATAGTGTAGGTATACCTCTGCCATATAGTCCATGTTATGACGCAACTCAGGTTGGATGAGGTAGTGGGCTATCATGGTGTCCCACATCTGACCTTTCAGCTCGATGTCATAATTGCGCAACACCTCAAGGTCGTATTTCAGGTTCTGCCCAATTTTGATTATGGAGGTGTCTTCATAGAGTGGTTTAAAGATATTAACAATTCGTAACGCTTCTTCACGATTGGAAGAAATGGGTACATAAAACGCCTCATGTTCCTTCACCGAGAAACTCAAACCTACCAGTTCGGCATCGATGGCAGAGGTTGAAGTGGTTTCTGTGTCTAGAACAAGAAATTCTTTTGTCCTAAAATAATCATAAAGATTTCTCAAATCTTCCTCATTTTCAACGAGTTTGTATTCGTGAGGCACAGTTTTTAAGGTCTCAAAACTCGAAAATTCTGGCTCGTTCGCCCCTCCCGTAGCAAATTCTGCAAAGAGATCGAGTTGGGCGTTAGCAGGTTTTTGCTTTGTTTCAGTTTTTTTAAGAATCTTTGCTGCCAGGCTCTTAAACTCCAATTCTTCCATCAGTTTCGACAATTCTGTCTCGTTGGGTTCGCTGACCTTCAGCTCATCCATCTTCAACTCGATGGGAACATCGGTTTTGATGGTCGCCAGGAATTTCGACAGCTTGATATCATCAACGTGTGTCTCAACTTTCGTCTTGAGTGCTCCCTTGATTTCACTAACCCGACTCAGCATCTCCTCTACTGTTCCGAATTCATTGATGAGCTTGACCGCAGTCTTCTCACCCACACCAGGACAACCAGGGAAATTATCAGCCGAGTCGCCCATCAGCGCCAACAGATCGATGACGGCAGCTGTCGATGGAATAGCATATTTTGCCTTCACCTCGTCAGGACCCATCACCTCATAGCCGCCTCCATGTCGAGGACGATAGATGTAGACATGGTTGCCTACCAGTTGTCCGTAGTCTTTGTCTGGGGTCAGCATATAGGTATCGATACCCTGCTGGCCTGCTTTGGTGGCTAAGGTACCAATGACATCGTCAGCCTCGAAACCCTCAACCTCTAATATAGGAATGTTCCAGGCCTTTAAGAGGTCTTTGATGATAGGGACGGAACGCTTGATATCCTCAGGGGTAGCCTCGCGCTGCGCTTTATAGGCAGGGTAGGCCTCGCTACGAAACGTAGGACCATGAGGGTCGAAGGCTACTCCAAGATGGGTAGGTTGCTCTTTGGTGAGCACTTCCTGCAGCGTATTGACAAAGCCCATGATGGCACTCGTATTGAGTCCCTTGGAGTTGATTCGTGGGTTTTTGATGAAGGCGTAGTACGACCTGTAAATGAGTGCGTAGGCGTCTAAAAGGAAGAGTTTATTCATAACATTGTTCAATTTTCGCGTAAAATTACTAAAATAATTCGTCATAATACAATATTTTCACTAATTTTGTAACGAAATTCAGCGAATTATGGATTATTTATCACTTATCAGACAGCCCATTGAACGTGATTTGAATGATTTCATCACGATGTTCAACCAGAGTTTAACTTATCGCGATGGTTTACTCTCGCAAGCTTTGTCGCATATCTCTCAACGTGGAGGCAAGCGCATGCGTCCTATCTTGATGCTGTTGATGGCTAAGAACTATGGCGAGGTGTCAGAGGTGACGCAGCATTCAGCTGTTGGTTTGGAGCTGCTGCATACGGCATCGTTGGTACACGACGATGTGGTTGACGAGAGTAGTGAGCGTCGCGGACAGGCCTCTGTGAATGCTACCTATAATAATAAGGTGGCTGTACTGGTGGGCGACTACATCTTGTCTACAGCTTTACTGCATGTGTCGTATACCAACAACCAGCATATCGTGCAGACTTTGTCAGAGCTGGGTCGCACGTTGGCAGCTGGTGAGATTCTGCAACTGTCGAACATTCAGAATCAGGAGATAAAGGAGGAGGTGTATTATCAGGTCATTCGTCAGAAGACAGCAGCTCTCTTCGAGGCTTGTGCCTCCATAGGCGCCATTTCTGGTGGGGCTTCCGATGAGGAGATTAAGAAGGCTGCTTTGTTCGGTCAGAACCTGGGTATCATGTTCCAGATTCGCGATGATATCTTCGATTATTTCGACTCCAAGGAGATTGGGAAGCCTACTGGTAATGATATGGCTGAGGGCAAGCTGACGCTGCCCGTCATCTATGCCCTGAACAATACCGATTTCGATGCTATGCACACCCTGGCCAAAAAGGTTAAGGCAGGCACTATCAACACGGATGAAATTGCTGTTTTGGTGGAGTTTACCAAGCAACATGGAGGTATTGACTATGCCGAGCAGAAGATGGACGAGTACAGCCGGCTATGCCTCGATTTCATTGCTGAAAGCGTCAAAGAAAAGGCTATCAGGGATGCCCTGACAGCCTATGTCGATTACGTCGTGCAGCGTAACTATTAATAGGGTAGTGGGGTAATGAAGATTACTCCACTTTTTCGTTTCAGAAGAACTTGGTCTCGTGACCGACAACCTCGCTGAGCAGCAGATTAGCCAGGCGCGACGTACCCATGCGGAACCATTGATTGGTTAGCCATTGTTCGCCCAGCACCTCTTTGACAATGGTATACATAATGACCGCATCCATCGGAGTGTTCAGTCCTCCAGCGGGTTTGAAACCTATCTGAATGCCTGTCTTCTCGTAGTACTCCTTGATAGCCTGACACATGACGTACGCAGCCTCTGGTGTAGCAGCAGGCTCCAGCTTGCCCGTAGAAGTTTTGATGTAGTCGGCACCGGCATACATGGCAAGGATAGAGGCTTTCTTGATGTTTGAGGCGGTCTTCAGACAACCTGTCTCCAAGATAACCTTCATCTTATGTTCGCCACAAACGGCCTTCAATTCGCTGATTTCATCGGCTACCGTCTCGTAGTCGCCACTCAGGAACTTGCCTACGCTCATGACGATATCTATCTCCGTAGCTCCATCTTTCACGGCAAGGGCTGTCTCGGCTATCTTGACCTCGATAAGTGCCTGTGATGAGGGAAACGAACCACTCACGCAGGCTACCTCGACTCCTTCTATCTCGAGCGT
>JAFPEE010000198.1 GCA_017389705.1 Prevotella sp. | reverse complement strand
TCGTCTGCGGTGATGACAAGTGTTTGTGACTGATTGTCCAACTGATAGCTGAGCATTCGCGGCTGTTGGGTCAGACGGGTGCCTTTGGGTTTGTATTTGGCAAAATACTGCTTCAAATTGTCGGCCAGCTTCGCTTCGTCTTTTGACGTCTGAGCCAGTACAGGTGTTACTGCAAATATAAATAATATAAATATGTATAGGGTTCGTCTTTGCATTTTTATAATTCACCAATCGTAAAGTTTTCGGGCTTCTTTCCTTTGAAGTCCTTGAAATAAAGTTTGATGTCGCGCATCTGAGTATCAATATCGCCGTTGGGGACAATGGTCTTTGTGCAACGGATGAGTTTCTGCTCGTAGTCAACGCCATAAAGCAGAATGGGAATCTCGGCCTTTTGGGCAATATAGTAGAAACCCCTCTTCCATTCGGGATTCGGCGAGCGAGTTCCCTCCGGTGTGATGCACAGCATGAATGTCTCTGCTTTTCGTGCTGCCTCAGCTAAATTATCGGTCATGCTTGTCTTTTTCGAACGGAACACGGGAATACCGCCCAAACTGCGGAAAATAGGACCTAAGGGCCAGAAGAACCATTCTTTCTTCATCAGGAAATTACTCTTCAGTCCCTCGGCGCCATTATAGAGTTGCCCAATTAAAAAATCCCAGTTGCTGGTATGAGGTGCCAGACAGATAATATATTTGCTCGGATGCTCTTGAGTTACATCTATGCTCCATCCAAGCTGCTTATACAGCAGCCATCGGCAAAATGATTTCCACATAGTTTATTTAATGGAGGTTATTGATTTGGTCGATGATTTCGCTGGCCTGTGCGGTAAATTTCTCACGCAGGTCTTTGAAATACTGCTTTGCAGGGATGCCCGGCTCTGGATGTGAGATACGGGAAGTGTAGTTAGCCTGCAGTTTAATAATGCTGAAGAACAAAGCATCAATGTTCTCCAACTGAGCCTTATTGGCAGAGCTGCATGCTGCAAAACATTCTACGAACAAAGTCTCGCAAATTTGCTTAATAGCCTTTTTAAGTGTCCTTTTGTTTGTCATAAATAGTCCTCCTGTTTTGTATGAGTTATTATGTTTCGATGGTCAAAGATACGAAAAAATTTCTATATTCCAAGTCTTTCAACGAAAAAAAACATTAAAAAGGATGAAATATTTCTCTTTTCTCACAAAAAAAGAGTATTTTTGCATTCCGAAATAAGAATTATTCATTATAAAACATCAATTTATTATGGAAAAAAGTGCATTGCAAATTGCGAGAGCCGCTTATCAGCCCAAGTTGCCTAAGGCACTTCAGGGTGCAGTAAAAGTAAAGGAGGGTGCAGCAACCCAGAGTGTTGGTGATCAGGAAGAGATTAAGAAGCTTTTCCCGAACACTTATGGTATGCCTATCGTAGAGTTTGAACCCGCTACCGAGGCAAACACCAAGAAGATGAACGTTGGTATCATCCTTTCTGGTGGTCAGGCTCCTGGCGGTCACAACGTGATTACCGGTTTGTTCGACCAGATTAAGAAGCTCAACCCCGAGAACCGTCTCTATGGTTTCATCCTGGGTCCTGGTGGTCTGGTTGACCACAATTACATGGAACTCACCAAGGAGATCATCGACGAGTATCGCAACACTGGTGGTTTCGACATGATAGGTTCTGGCCGTACCAAGCTCGAGAAGGTTGACCAGTTCGAGAAGGGTCTTGAGATTATCCGCAAGCTCGACATCAAGGCTATCGTGATTATCGGTGGTGACGACTCAAATACCAACGCTTGCGTGCTGGCTGAGTACTATGCTGCCAAGAACTATGGTGTACAGGTTATCGGTTGTCCTAAGACCATCGATGGCGACCTGAAGAATGACCAGATTGAGACCTCTTTCGGTTTCGATACCGCTTGTAAGACTTACTCAGAGTTGATTGGTAACATCGAGCGCGACTGTAACTCAGCCCGCAAGTACTGGCACTTTATCAAGGTGATGGGTCGCTCGGCTTCTCATATCGCTTTGGAGTGTGCCCTGCAGACTCAGCCTAACATCTGCCTCGTTTCTGAGGAGGTGGAAGCCAAGAAGCAGAGCCTGGACGACATCGTTACTTACATTGCCGATGTGGTTTGCAAGCGTGCTGCCGATGGTAACAACTTCGGTACCGTTATCGTCCCCGAGGGTCTCATTGAGTTCATTCCTGCCATCAAGAAGCTCATTGCTCAGCTGAATGACGTGCTGGCTCAGCCAGAGGCCAAGGATCTGGGTCGTAGCGAGATTATTGACTTTGCCAAGAGCCACCTGTCAGAAACCAATCTGGAGGTGTTCAACTCTCTGCCTACCAATGTAGCCCGTCAGCTGGCCCTCGACCGCGACCCTCACGGAAACGTACAGGTATCGCTTATCGAGACCGAGAAGCTGCTCTCTACGATGGTTGCCCAGAAGCTGGAGCGTCGTAAGAAGGTCGGCAAGTACACCGGCAAGTTCTCTGCCCTGCACCACTTCTTCGGCTACGAGGGACGCTGCGCTGCTCCTTCTAACTTCGATGCTGACTATTGCTATGCGCTCGGTACTTCTGCCGCTCAGCTCATTGCCAATGGTAAGACAGGCTACATGGCTATCGTGAAGAATACTACTGCTCCTGCTGACCAGTGGATTGCTGGTGGTGTACCCATCACCATGATGATGAACATGGAGAAGCGTAATGGTGAGATGAAGCCCGTTATCCGCAAGGCCCTCGTTGAACTCGACGGCGCTCCCTTCAAGGAGTTTGCTGCTCATCGTGACGAGTGGGCTCGCAAGACGGCTTACGTTTATCCTGGTCCTATCCAGTATTGGGGACCCACAGAGGTGTGCGATCAGCCCACCAAGACACTGGCTCTCGAGAAAGCTAAGTAATGCCCCAGAAGCGGACAATACATAAAAAGACGACATCCGGACGCCGTTCAGGGCCTGTGCCCCATAAGCGTCCGAATGTCGTTATTCGCTTGTTACAGCACATGCCTGGATGGGCTTGGTGGCTTGGAGGAGCGACAGTATTGGCTGCATACATCTATTTCTTCTACTACTTCTTCATTGGCCCCTTTGGCTTTCGTTTCCGTGCGCTCTATGGCGACATCAGCTATCCCGAGGGCTACGAAATCCATGGTATAGACATCAGTCACCACCAGGGAGAGATTGACTGGCAGGAACTGAAGGATAACGGATTGATAGATAAGTTTCCCATCCGCTTTGTTATGATTAAGGCTACTGAGGGAGCTACTAAAGTCGATGAGAACTTTATTGACAATTTCTATCAGGCCCGCGAATATGGCTTTACCCGTGGTGCCTACCATTTCTATAGTGTCCATTCGCCGGCTAAGGAACAGGCCGAGTTTTTCATCAAGAACGTGAAATTGGAAAATGGTGACCTGCCGCCAGTCCTTGATGTGGAGCACAAGCCGAAGAACCAAACGGACGAAGAATTCAAGGAAAGCATCCAGCTGTGGCTGAACATGGTGGAGTTCCATTATGGCATCAAGCCTATTATCTATACGTACTATAAGTTTAAGATGAAGTACTTAAACGACTCAGTATTTGATGATTATCCATATTGGATAGCCCACTACTATGTGGAAAAGGTAGAGTATAAGGGAAAGTGGAAGTTCTGGCAGCATACTGATGTGGGTAAGTTGCCAGGAATCAAAGGCAATGTAGACTTCGACATCTATAACGGCTCTTTCTACGACTTGCGAAAGATGACCCTTGGAGCCAGAGAGCAGATAGGTGAAGAAGCCTACTCAGACTAAGAAAAGAGAATCAATTATTCAAACTTAACTATAAGAACAATGACCATGACTAAAAATTTGATACTATCATTATTCTTGACACTATTCGCATCGCCGGCATTGGCAGACAATAGTCCAGAATGGTGCAATCCTCATGTGAACCAGCAGAATCGTGAGGCACGTCGTGCCAACTTCTTTGGCTATGAGTCAGAGGCATTGGCAAGGGTGGGCGACAAATCCAAGTCGTCGCGCTATCTGTCTATGGAAGGCATGTGGCGCTTCCACTTTGTGAAGAATCATCAGGATGCACCTCGCGATTTCTTTCAGGTGAAGTATGATGACTCCGAGTGGGAGGACTTTCCTGTTCCAGGTCTCTTTGAACTCAATGGTCATGGAGACCGCATCTACAAGAATATCGGTTATGCCTGGAGTACGACCTTCGAGAACAATCCTCCTGTCATTGGCGAGACGGAGAACTATACCGGCTCCTATCGTCGTGTGTTCACATTGCCTGAAAGTTGGCAGGGGCAGCAGGTACTGTTCCATGTAGGCTCAGCCACCAGCAACCTGAAGCTGTGGGTCAATGGGCGTTATGTAGGTTACAGCGAGGACTCCAAGATAGCCGCAGAGTTCGACATTACCAAGTATCTGAAGAAGGGAAGCAATCTCATTGCCATGCAGGTGATGCGCTGGTGTGACGGTTCTTACTTGGAGGATCAGGACTTCTGGCGCTTTACCGGCATAGCCCGCGAGGTGTATCTCTATGCCCGTCCGAAGGCTCATGTAGAGGATATTGTCATCAGTCAGGACTGGGCTGACGGCACTGGTTTGCTTAATGTCCAGGTGCAGGCTGCCAAGGGTTTGACTGTTGAGGCCAGCCTGGAAGATGCCGATGGCAAGGTGGTGGAAACAGGTTTGCAGCAGTCTGTCAGCAACGCCAAGGCTTGGACTGCAGAGACACCTTATCTCTATACCTTATATATAAATGTAAAGAAGGGTTCACAGGTGGTAGAGTCTATCCGTCAGCGTGTGGGCTTCCGTCATGTGGAAATCAAAGGCGGTCAGTTGCTGGTAAACGGTCAGCCTATATTAATAAAAGGTGTCAACCGTCATGAGCTCGACCCTGATGGTGGCTATGTGATGAGTGTAGACCGTATGCGCCAGGACATTCGCATCATGAAACAGCTGAACATCAATGCCGTGCGTACCTCTCACTATCCTGACGATCCCCGCTGGTATGACCTGTGCGACTCGGCAGGTCTCTATGTTGTGGCAGAGGCCAATCTGGAGAGCCACGGTATGGGCTATGGGGAGAAGACGCTGGCTAAGCGTGAGGATTTTGCCAAGATGCACCTTGAACGCAATGAGGGTAATGTCCGTTCGCTGCGTAACCACCCCAGCATTATCATCTGGAGCATGGGTAACGAGGCAGGCTATGGCCCCAACTTCGAACGGGTCTATGAGTGGATTAAGAGCGTCGACACCTCACGACCAGTACAGTACGAACAGGCAGGACAGGATGGAAAGACTGACATCTTCTGCCCCATGTACTACTATTACGCTGACTGCGAAAACTACTCGAAGGGCAGCAATCCTCGTCCTCTCATCCAGTGTGAGTATGCACATGCTATGGGTAACTCGATGGGTGGCTTCAAGGAGTATTGGGACATCATTCGTAAGTATCCTAAGTACCAGGGTGGCTTCATCTGGGACTTCGTAGATCAGGCTTTGCGCGACAAGAGTCCTATTACAGGCAAGGAGATCTTCACCTATGGTGGTGACTATGGACGCTATCCTGCCTCAGACTATAACTTTAACTGTAACGGTATTATTGCCCCTGACCGTCGACTCAATCCCCATGCCTACGAGGTAGGTTACTACTATCAGAATGTATGGATTACGGAACAGGGTATGAAGGAAGGCAGGCTGGAGGTTTATAACGAGAACTTCTTCATTCCGTTGGATGGCTACCAGCTGACCTGGAAAGTCAGAAAACATAGCGGCACCATTGACCTGAAGGGAATCGCTCCCCAGCAGCGTAAGTCCTTTGTTGACAATGAGCTGAAGGAAACCCTGCAGAAGGTGATAAAGCATCATGCCGGCGACGAGGTGCTGGTGAACTTCTCTTGCCAATACAAAGGCCAGGAGGTGTCTCGTCAGCAGTTTGTCGTGCAGCCCTACCAGTTCCCCACATTGAAAGCTGAGGCTGCTCCCTCGCTCCAGAAGGAAGAGACCACGAGCTACGTCAAGCTCTCTGCTGCTGGCACCACGCTGACCATTGGCAAGAAGACCGGTCTGATAGACTATCTCGACGTGGATGGTCAGCCCATGCTGGTAGACCGTCAGAGCATTACCCCAGAGTTCTGGCGTGCTCCTACGGATAACGACTATGGTGCCTGGATTCAGCAGCGTTTTGGTGCATGGAAGTCGCCAGAGATGAAGGTTACAGGCTTGAACATCAACGACAATACCGTTGTGGCTACCCTCGACCTGCCTATGGCTACCCTGACCCTGACCTACACTTTGCAGCCTGCAGGCGAAGTGCTTGTCCGTCAGCAGATGGAGGCTAAGAAGGATGTCAAGGAACAGTGGCTCTTCCGCTATGGCATGCAGCTGCAGATGCCTAAGCAGTACTGCCAGCTCAAATACTATGGCCGCGGTCCGCACGAGAACTACACAGACCGCAAATCGTCAGAGTTCATTGGTGTTTATAATAGCAAGGTCAGCGAGGAGTACTTCCCTTATGTCCGTCCTCAGGAGAGTGGCAATCATACCGATATACGCTGGTTTGACGTAACGGATGGAGAGCGTGGCTTGCGCTTCTACAGCAATGCTCCCATGGAGTGCTCAGCATTGCCATATCTAGTGGAGGATCTCGACGCAGGGCCCCTCAAAGACCATCGCTGGGGTCAGCATAGTGGCGACCTGGTGGAGCGTCCGCTGACACAGGTACACATCCAGCAGCGTCAGATGGGACTGGGTTGTGTCAACTCTTGGGGAGCATGGCCAGAGAAACCTTATATGCTGCCTCTGCAGGCTTACGACTTCACCTTCGCCATCCGTCCTATTCAATAGGATTTCGGAACCTCGGAGTTTCCTACCGAGAAACGGTGGGTTACATGACGACAAACTGGTAGTTTCTCGGTGGGAAACTACCAGTTTGTTGAGGGGTGATATTTTCTTGTGTCTTTTGAGGCTTTTTTCCTACTCCTTGATGTTTGGTTCCTCAAGGCCGAGACCCTTCTTCTTGTCGACTACCTTCAGCAGGAAACCTAACAGCAGGGCAGCTACGCCGAGGCAGGCCAGCATGACCAGCGGAGCTGTATAGTCGAGCTGTGTGGGGTCAGTAATGCCGGGGTTTGTGGCATCGAGCACCTTACCAATGAGCAGAGGGAAGAGCCACAAGCCGATATTCTGAATCCAGAAGATGAGTGCATAGGCTGAACCGATGACCTTGGCATCGACGAGCTTGGGAACTGAGGGCCATAGCGAGGCAGGTACCAGCGAGAACGATGAGCCAAGAACCAGGATGGTGACATAGGCAATGACGATGCCGCCAACTGCAGACTCCTTGAACAGAGGCAGGACGAAGGCGAATGTCAGGTGACAGCCAATGAGTAGCAGCGAACCCAGCACAAGCATGGAGGCTGCCTTACCCTTGTGGTCGACATATGAGCCCAGAATAGGGGTGATAAGCACAGCTAGCAGGGGGAATACGGCAAAGATGCTCTCTGCCGACTGGCGCATGTAGCCCATGTAGCAGTAGCAGACGAGCGACAGGATGCTCAAGCCCAGCAGACCATACTTCATGTTGGCTTTCTTCTGGAAGTTTGAGGCAAAGCCTGTAGCAGCCACCACAAGCATAATGACATACTGTACGATGGTGACAGAAGGACTAGCCCAGAACGAGTCTGCAGCAGGAGGTGTCAGCGACAGGTTGCACTGCAGCATGTTGACGGCATACTTCTGGAAGGGGAAGATGGCCGAATAGTACAGCACGCAGAGCAGGGCGACAATCCAGAAACCTGCATCGGTCAGAATTTTGCCAATATCCGACACCTTGAATGGGTCGTCCTTCTCCTCTGCCTCACCAGTCTGTGCATCCAACTTCTGGTCCATGACGAAGTAGACGATAGTCATGATGAGAGCGATACACATCAGCACCACACCAAAGGCTACCGAGCGGCTGACGCTGATGGTACCACCCAGGCGGGCAAAGAAGGGCGAGAAAATCATACAGGTAGCCACACCAAGACGGGCCAGAGCCATCTCGGAACCCATAGCCAACGCCATCTCGCGTCCCTTGAACCACTTGACGATACCGCGGCTGACGGTGATGCCAGCCATCTCGCAGCCACAGCCGAAAATCATGAATCCGCAGGCAGCAAACTTAGCCGAGGCTGGCATGCCCTCATAGAAAGGCGACACACCCAGCTCGTCAAAGACAGGAATGTAGTTCAGGTTGTTGTTAAACCATGTTTCCAGTCCAGTGCCCATAAACGACTCGCTGACGGCATACCACTTGATGATGGCTCCTACCAGCATGATGGCTGCTGATAGTACAGCGGTGAAACGAACGCCCATCTTGTCGAGGATGATACCTGCGAAGATGAGGAAGAAGGCAAATACGTTGAGGAACACCTCAGAGCCCTGCATGGTGCCGAAGGCAGTAGAATCCCATCCGCGGGTTTCCTGCATCAGGTCCTTGATGGGCGAGAGGATGTCCATGAAGATGTAGCTGCAGAACATGGCCAAGGCCAGCAGCAATAGGGCAGTCCAACGCATGGCTGCCGAATCTCTCAAAGTTTTTTGAATTGCTTGTGTCATTCTGTTATTTTTTTAGTGTTTTTATCAATTTGGGGGACAAAGGTACGAAAAAAAGTTGTAATAACGGGATTTTTTTCGTAAGTTTGCAACATCAAAACGGAGAATCGTATGAAATGGACGAAGATTGGTGACGTGATGAAGCTGTTCCCACACCTGAAGGGAGGCACTCGTAGTCTGCTGGTGATAGTGCTGGCGGCACTACTGTTGGAGATGATCTCTGCCATACAGTACTACTACTCTCGTGCGCTGCTGGAGAGGGAACTGGAGGCTCGTGTGCTGACGGAGTTGCAGGTGAAAGGCAACTCGTTGTTCAACACGCTGAACACTGCCGAGCTGAAGCTGCAGGAACACCTGTGGGACATCCGCGAACATTTGGACAATCCCGACTCGCTGTTCAGTGTCGTACGACGTATGATAGTGAACAACCAGCACGTAGTGGGTAGCTGTCTGGCCTTCGTGCCCAACTACTACCCTGAGAAGGGCAGACTCTTCGAGCCTTATGCCTATGAGGATGGCGACAGCATCATTATTGAGCAGCTGGGTATGGAGGGCAACCACGACTATACGAAACATCCCGCCTTCCAGCAGGCGCTGATAGACAAAAAGCCTTTCTGGAGCGAACCCTACGACTACAAGACCAAGGATGGTGTGCAGAAACTGACCACCTTCTCGTATACGCTGGTGGACGCCAAAGACGAACCCATTGCCGTGTGTGGCATAGATGTTTCGCTGCTGTGGCTGGGCGACACACTGAATGCCAAGCACGTCTACCCCTCGTCGTTCGACTTGTTTCTGACGAAAGACGGGCAACTTATTGCGGGTCCTTTGGAGAGTACAGTGAACAAGAAGCGCAAGGAGCAGGTGATGGTGCTGATCAACGACAGCACGGTGAAGCGCGAGACGGTGAACGATACAGAGGTGTCGGTGATAGAATTCCACGACAAGACGATTGACGATGACGGCTATATCTATTATACGACTATGTCGAAGGAGCCCAAATGGCAGGTGGTGGTGGTGTGCTACGACGACGAGGTGTATGGTGCGCTGAGGTCGATGCGTATATATATTGCCCTGCTGATGATGGCTGGCTTTCTGCTGGTGGGTCTGATAATTCATCGTACGTTTACAAATATGATACGCTTGCAGCGTGTCGATATGGAAAAGGAACGCATTAGCGGCGAGCTGCGCATTGCACAGAACATACAGATGTCGATGTTGCCCAAGACATTCCCGCCTTATCCGGGCCGTAGGGATATCGACGTCTATGGCTCGCTGACTCCTGCTAAGGAGGTTGGTGGCGACCTGTTCGACTTCTATATCCGCGATGAGAAGCTCTTCTTCTGCATTGGCGATGTGAGTGGTAAGGGTGTACCTGCTGCTATGGTGATGGCACGTACCAACTCGCTGTTCCGACTGGCGCTGTCGCACGACAGCAATCCTGCACGCATCATGAAGACCCTGAATGAGGTGACGTGCCAGAACAATGAGTCGAACATGTTTATCACCTTCTTTGTCGGTGTGCTGGACCTGCCCACAGGACGACTACGCTACTGTAACGCAGGCCACGACAAGCCTTTGGTGATAGGACAGGAGGGAGTGGTCTCGCTCTCGGCAAATCCCCATCTGCCGCTAGCCGTCTTCCCTGACGTCAAGTACGAGGTGGAAGAGATGATGCTGTCAAGGTTTACAACCCTCTTCTTGTATACCGACGGTCTTACTGAGGCAATGGACAGCGAGCGCCAGCAGTTCGGACTGCAGCGTGTGACAAATGTGCTGGAGGAGGGAGCGGACCACGACAAACAGAATGACGAAGACTACTGCCGCCGTCTGATAGCCCGTATGACAGAGCGGGTGAAGGGCTTTGTGAAAGATGCTGAGCAAAGTGACGACCTGACCATGCTGGCCATTCAGTATAAGCGTGTGGAGATTGATGCTATCCTGGACGAGACGCTGACGCTGAAGAACGATGTTCGTCAGGTGCCAAAGCTGGGTGAGTTTATCAAGGGTGTGATGGGACAGCTGGAAGTCGATTCGAAGCTGGCCGGCAAAATCAGACTGGCTGTCGAAGAGGCTGTAGTGAATGCGATGGAGTATGCTTATCCTTCAGACCAGGAGGGTAATGTGACGATAAGGGTACAGGCTAACGGCCAGCGCATCAAGTTCATTATTAGCGACGAAGGTGTAGCCTTTGACCCCACTGCGGCTGCTAAGGCCGACACGTCACTATCGGTGGAGGACCGTCCCATAGGTGGACTGGGTATCATGCTAGTGCGCGAGCTGATGGACTCTATCAACTATGAACGCGAAGAGGGCAGGAATATCCTGACCCTCCGTAAGGTTTACAAGTAACTATAACGAAAAACAACTACTTCTTCAACCAGCGGTCGAGCCAGTCGAAGAAGGTACGCTGCCAGAGGATTCCGTTCTGGGGCTTAAGCACCCAGTGGTTCTCGTCGGGGAATATGAGCAACTCAGCTGGGATGCCACGCAGGCGGGCTGAATTGAAGGCTCCCATGCCTTGATTGTAGACGATGCGATAGTCTTTCTCGCCGTGGATGCAGAGAATGGGGGTGTCCCACTTGTCGACGAAGCGATGGGGCGAGTTCTCGTATGTCTTTGAGGCACGCTGGGTGCGGTTCTTGTTCCAATAGGCATCGTCGTACTCCCAATTGGAGAAGAATACCTCCTCGGTATCGGTGTACATCGACTCAAGGTTGAAGGCACCATCGTGTGAGATGAAGGCCTTGAAACGCTTGTTATGATGGCCTGCGAGGTAGTAGACGCTGAAACCGCCAAACGAGGCACCCACAGCACCCAGACGATCTTTGTCGACAAAGGGCAGCTGCTGGGCAGCATAGTCTATGGCTGACAGGTAGTCCTGCATGCACTGACCCGTCCAGTCGCCAGAGATCTCTTCCTTCCACTCCTGCCCGAAGCCAGGCAGACCATGACGGTTAGGAGCCACTACGACATAGCCGTTGGCAGCCATCATCTGGAAATTCCAGCGGTAGCTCCAGAACTGTGAGACAGGACTCTGCGGACCACCCTCACAGAAGAGTAGGGTGGGGTACTTCTTGCCTTCCTCGTAGTTGGCAGGCAGCATCACCCATACCAGTTCCTGCTTGCCGTCGGTGGTGGGCACCCAGTACTGCTGCATCTTGCCGAAGGTGAGTTGGTCGAGGATATGTTTGTTCTCAAAGGAAATCTGCTCTATCTTGGCTTTTGGCATTTCGCCCTTGGCTTTTAGCAGGGGTGTTACCATATAGATATCGGTGGGTGCTGAGAGACTCTGGCGGGTGGCGAGGATGCGCTTACCGTCGTTGGCTAACTGAAGTGAGGTCCAGTCGTCCCAGGTCTCTGTGAGCTGCTTGATCTCACCTTTCCAGTTCATGCTGTACATGTTGCAGCAACCATGCCAGACGCTGAGGAAGTAGAATACGGCTTGCTTGTCTTTCTCTGGAGCCCAGCAGAAGGCCTCTACGTCGCTCTTCCAGTCTACGTAGCGCTTCTGGCCGGTCTTCATGTCGTAGATGCACAGACGGTTCAGGTCTGCCTCATAGCCATCGCGTGCCATCGACTGCCATGCAATCTTGGTGCCGTCAGGCGAGAACTGGGGATTCTGGTCGTAGCCAGGGTTGGTAGCCTGTGTGTCGCTGTTGACGCTCTGGTCAGCCTTAGTGTGGCTGGGGTTGCACTTAGGGGCGACATAGCCCTCAGGCTTACAGAGGTTCTTCGTCGCTTTGGTTTCTATATTATAAAGGTAGATGTCTGAGTCGGTAGAGGTGGCGTAGTCGGTACCCGTCTTCTTGCGGCAAGTATAGGCAATTGTTTTCGAGTCAGGACTCCATGCCAGCTGCTCAATGCCTCCGAAGGGTTCCATCGGACATTCGTAGGGCTCGCCCTTGAGGATGTCGGTACCATCATTGGCAACGGCAAAACCGTCGCCCACAGCAGCGACGAAGGGATGCTGGATGCTCTCCACGTAGTGGTCCCAGTGACGGTACATCAAGTCTGTGACGCGTCGGCCTGTTGCCTTTGGCAGGTCGTCGGGGTTCTTCCGGATAATCTCATGGAAAGGCATCGACTGGACGATGATGACTTTCTGACGGTCGGGCGAGAACTTAAAGCCTTCCACCTTGCCGTCAGTCTTGCTGAGCTGTCTGCGGTTGGTGCCGTCAGCATTCATGGCCCATATCTCTCCACCAGTAGTGAAGGCAATGGTCTCTGCGTTCAGCCAGGTGGGGTCGGTCTCGTTCTTGCTGCTGGTTGTCAACTGGCGCTTTTTGGTGCCGTCGCTATTCATCACGCAGATGACCTGGTGACTCTTGTTCTGCTTGACGCTGTAGTAGCCAACCTGATAGACCACCTGCCGTCCGTCGGGTGAAGCCTCGACAGTGCCGATGCGTCCCATGGCCCAAAGGGCTTCAGGGGTCATCATGCGACTTGTCAGTTTGATGTTCTGTTTTCCAATCACTTCTGTTTCCTGTGCATTAAGTGTAGTGCCTGCCGAGAGTAGCAGAGCGACTACCAGAGTCCGTATTTTTTTCATAATTGTGAATATTTGCAGGCAAAGGTACAAAAAAATTGGCAATTAGTCGTTTACATTTCAGATTTATTTTGTACCTTTGCAACATGTATGTACCCGTTTGACAACGAATTATGAACAAGACTATACATTTTTGGCCCCTTGTGACGCTATTGTTGATAGCCTTCAGTTTGGATTCGTGTCGCTATCAAAAGCATCTTGAGGTTCGTGCCAGCCATGCTGACAGTGCCATATTCGCCATAGGTGTCACCAAGGACTATGAGCGCATGAGAATGGTTACTGACAGCTTTGAGATGGAGGGTGACATCACTGCCTTGAATGCCAATCGTTGGCGAGGTGTATCCTATTATCGTCAGGGGCAGTACAATATGGCAGAGCTGTGCTTTCGCAAAGCCTTGGAGAGCGACATCAAGACCAACGAAGACCAACTGAGCTATAATAAGGTGACACGCCGACTGTCTGAACTGCTGCTTGTCAAGGGCGACTTTGAGGGCTCGCTACGCATTGCCATTCCTGCTGTTGCCAAGATGGAGAAGACGGGTATCGGATCAGATATCGACTATGCCATCCTGCTGAACAACATCGGAATCTGCCAGTTGCATCTAGGACGCGACCAGGAGGCAGAGGAGAGCTTTATCACAGCCCGCGGACACTATGCCAATCGTTGGCAGACCGACACTACCAGCCGTGGATTCCAGGAGGCGGTGTTAGGTACGGTGTATACCAGTCAGGCCTATATCAATACGCGTCGCTATGCCGAGTCCATCTACTGGATAGACCGTACGGAGATGCTGCTGAACATGTATCGTAAGCGTCATGACGCCCGTACGGAATACTTCGACGAGTATCAGGGCCGTATCGAAATCATGCGTGCCATAGCCATGGAGGGACTTCACAAGTCGAAGGAGGCTGAAGAGGCCTACAAACGGTTCCAGAAGACAGCCTATTCGCAGACAGCTGCAGGCCACATCAATGCTAACGAGTATCTGGTGGTGGCCCATCGCTACCAAGAGGCTGCCTACAATTATCGCTATCTGGACAAGGCCCTGTCCGACTGGGGTACAGAGATCACGCTCGACAATATTCAGCTTTACATGTTGCCCAAGTACAGGGCCAATGCGGAGGCTGGCCGCAGAGACTCTGCCGTCGTGATAGGTCAGCGTATTCTGAACCTGCTCGACTCAGCCATCACTAGTCAGAAGAACAGTGCCACTGCCGAGCTGGCTACCATCTACGACACCCAAGGCAAGGAGGCTGAGATAGCCCGCAAGGAGGCTGATCTCTCGCAGACACGACTGGTCAGCACTGGTGTCGCCTTGGTGCTGCTGATTATCTTCTTCCTCGTCTATACCCTCCATAAGCGTAGAGCTGCCCACCGTCTGAGAGATGCCCACGTTAAGCTGGAGGAGGCTCATGGTAAGCTGGAAGATGCTCATGCAAAGCTGCAGACGGCTTACGACCAGCTGGAGAAGACCACCAAGGCCAAGGAGCGTATTGAGAGTGAGCTGCGCATTGCCCGCGACATCCAGATGTCGATGGTACCCAATATCTTCCCTGACTATGACGGCATAGATATCTATGCTGCAATGACCCCTGCCAAAGAGGTTGGTGGCGACCTGTATGGCTATCTGCTACAGGGCGACGAGCTTTACTTCTGTGTGGGCGACGTGTCGGGTAAGGGTGTTCCTGCCTCGTTGTTTATGGCACAAGCCACTCGTCTGTTCCGTACCCTGGCAGCACAGCACATGAAGCCGGCAGAGATTTGCACCCGAATGAATGCAGCGCTGACGGATGACAACGAGCAAGGCATGTTTGTTACCTTATTCTTAGGTCTAGCACATCTCAGTTCAGGCCTGCTGGAGTTCTGTAACGCTGGTCATAATCCTCCTGTCATAGGCAGCGAGCCCCACTTCCTGGAGGTCGACTCGAATGCTCCCATCGGCCTGTGGCCTGACATCGACTTTGTGGGCGAACAGGTAGACAACATCAAGGGACAGCCGTTCTTTGTCTATACCGACGGACTTAACGAGGCTGAGAACCCACAGCAGGAGCAGTTTGGCGACGACCGTCTGCTGGCTTACCTGAAAAGCGTACATGGAAGCACAGGCAAGGATGTTGTGGAGCAGCTTAAGGCTAAGGTGGAAAGCCATCGTAACGGAGCCGAGCCAAATGATGACTTGACGATGCTGTATCTGAGGATTAATTAGAAACAATGAAGCCTGAGCACCAAGCCCAGGCTTTATTGATGATTCAATTGGAAATATTACTTCTTTCTGACAGGGTCGCAGGTCAGCCCGCAGCCTAACTTCTTGAATATCTTGCGGTCTACCTCACTGAGCATCACCGTAGAGTGTACCTGACAGCCTTGCAGCTTGGGCAACTGTTCCAGGGCACGACGGCAGCGTTCGTCGCTCTCGCTGACCACACTCAGGGCTACCAGCACCTCGTCGGTATGCAGACGTGGGTTCTTGGCACCCAAGTATTCCGTCTTGGTCTTCTGCACAGGCTCTATGAGGCTCTGCGGAATGAGCTTGGCCTCATGGTCTATGCCTGCCAGATGCTTGGTGGCATTCAGCAGCAGGGCAGCACAACAGCCTAACAGGGGTGAAGACTTGGCGGTAATGATTGTACCGTCTTCGAGTTCGATGGCGGCAGCGGTATGTCCGCTCTCCAGCTTCTTCTCGTAGGCCGCGGTGGTCACAGGTCGGAAGGCCGTGGTAATCTTGGCCTGGTTGAAGAGCAGACGGATCTTGCTGACTTCGTTTTCGTTGTCTGCACCGTCGGCCAATTTGTTGGTGGCGGCATAGAAACGACGGATAATCTCGTCCTTTGAAGCTTTGCAGCATACTTCATCGTCACTGATGCAGAAACCGATCATGTTGACGCCCATGTCTGTCGGCGACTTATAGGGATTCTCACCGTAGATGCCTTCGAAGAGCGCATTCAGCACAGGGAATATCTCGATGTCACGGTTGTAGTTGATGGCCGTCTTGCCGTAGGCTTCCAGGTGGAAGGGGTCTATCATGTTGACGTCGTTCAGGTCTGCTGTGGCGGCCTCGTAGGCAATGTTCACAGGGTGTTTCAGGGGCAGGCTCCAGACGGGGAAGGTCTCAAACTTGGCATATCCGGCACGGATACCACGCTTGTTCTCGTTGTAGAGCTGGGAAAGACAGGTTGCCATCTTTCCGCTGCCAGGACCGGGAGCCGTCACGATGACAAGTTCACGAGTGGTCTCTACGTAGTCGTTCTTACCGAAGCCTTCGTCGCTGGCAATGAGCTCCACATTGGTGGGGTAGCCGTCGATGGGGTAGTGGATATAACTGCGTATGCCCATACGTTCCAGACGATGACGGAACTGGTCAGCGGCACTCTGCCCGTTGTAGTGCGTGATGACAACAGAACCCACGTAGAAGTTACGGCTCATGAACTCGTCACGCAGACGCAGCACGTCCTCGTCGTAGGTGATGCCCAGGTCGGCACGTACCTTGTTCTTCTCTATATCCTCTGCCGACACTACGATGACTATCTCCAGCTGGTCGCGCAGCTGGGCAAACATACGCAGCTTGGAGTCGGGCTTGAAGCCTGGCAGCACGCGGCTGGCATGATGGTCGTCAAACAGCTTGCCACCTAACTCCAGATACAGCTTTCCGTCGAACTCGGCAATGCGCTCACGGATATGCTCCGACTGTACCTTCAGATATTTCTCGTTGTCAAAACCTATCTTCATCTTCTGCGTTGTTGCTTTTGCATCTCCTCGGCCTGCTTCTGCATGGCCTCCAGGCGAGCGGCCAGGCCAGAGGATTTCTTGGGGTTGTTCTTGTTTGCCTGATAGTTGGCCTCCAGAATGGCCAGCAGCTTCTCGTCGTCTGTCGTCTTGCGCAAGGCCCACATGATGATGGCCGAGAGCAGCAGCGAGATGAAGTAGTAGAAGTTCAGGCCGCTGGAGTAGTCATTGAAGATGAAGAAGAACATGAGCGGCATGATGTACATCATCCATTGCATCATCTTCATCTGCTCGGCCTGCTGGCCTATCATCTGGTCTTTCTGCTGGCGCATGCTGAAATAGGTATACAGCAGCTGGGCCCCGCAGAACAGGATACAGGTCAGCGACAGGTGGTCGCCAATGCCCCAGATGTTTTTGCTCCACTCAATGATGGGGTCGTAGGTCGACAGGTCGGCCATCCACAGGAAGCTCTCGCCACGCAGCTGGATGGCGTTAGGCACGAAGAAGAACATGGCCAGCCAGATAGGCATCTGGATAAGCATGGGCAGACAGCCTGACAGGGGGCTGACGCCATACTTGGAGTACAGCGACATCATCTCCTGCTGCTTCTTCATCTGGTCCTCAGGCTTGTCGTATTGTTTGGTAGCCTCCTCAAACTTGGGCTTCAGCACACGCATCTTGGCACTCGACATGTAGCTTTTCTTCACCATGGGGAAGGTGATGGCCTTCAGCAACAGGGTAATCAGTATGAGCACGATACCCATGTTCAGGCCAAAGCCCGTCAGCCAGTCGAAGACATACAGCGTGAACCAGCGGTTTATCCAGCGCAGCAGCCACCAACCGAGGTCTACCAGCTGCTCCAGGTCCAGGTCTTTGCCAAACTGGCTCTGCTCCTCCACATCCTTGATGAGCCGGAAGTCGTTGGGACCGATATACATCTCAAACTCTGAAGGCTTCTGACCTGTGGGGTCGAAGGCCGTCTTCATCTTGGCGTTGAAGTGCTTCAGGTAGCCTGTGCCCTTCTCGTCCACAGTGCTTGTCAGCTGGGCATCCTTGGCGAAGTTGTCCTTCGAGATGAGGGCCACGCTGAAGAACTGGTTGCGGAAGGCTACCCAGTCGGTCTGCTCCTCGGTGTTCTCCTGCTGGTCGCCACTCTCCGACAGCTTGTCGGTGCCACCCATGGTCTCCTTATAATATATAGAGGTATAGCGGTTCTCAAACGAGTAGCCCTTCTCCTGCTGGCGGCAGTGGTCGGCCCACTCTATCTCCACCTCCTTGTAGGAAGGGGCGAAGAGGCCTGCCAGCCCACGGGTCTGGAACGACAGGCTCAGCAGATAGTCCTGTCCCAGACGGTAGCGCATGATGACCTGTCCGCCGTTGCTGGCTGTCGCTGTCATCGTCACGGTGCTGTCCGTCTGTTCTGACGGGGTGAAGTACAGATCGCCGGTCACAATGTTCTCCTGCTTGCCTGCCAGCATGAAGTTCAGGTTCTGGTCCTGCTCGTCAAACAGCGTCACGTCGGGCTTGTCGTCAATGCTCTTGAAGTCCTTGATGACAGCCTTGCGGATGACGCCACCCTTGGTGTCGAGTGTCAGCTCCAGTTTTTGGTTCTTCAGCACCACCTTCTGCGACGATCCCTGCAGGGCGGCGTGGAACAGGGCGGTGGTGTCTGACAGCACAGCTGAGTCAAGGGCTGCCTTCACCTGCTGGTCGGTCTTTTTCTGGGCTTTCGCTGCCTGATCCTTCATCACGGCAGCAATTGAGTCTTGTTTGCGGGCGGCCTCTACCTGCTCTGCCGAGGGCTGGTTCCACCAACTGAAACCAATCAGCACGAGGGCTATCAGGATGAAGCCGATGATAGTGTCTCTATTCATATATCAATTCGTTTTTTACATTTTAAGGTGCAAAGGTACGAAGAAGTGAGCAAAAAACCAAAATAAATTTGGTATTTTCTCTCTTTTTTTCGTAACTTTGCAAGCAATTATGAAGTACAGATACACATTATTACTGCTGGCAGGGTTGCTGATGACTACTGGTGTCGCTGCCAAGCACAAGCCCACAAGGAATGCCAAGGCCGATATGGCTCAGGTGGTGAAAAACTATATCGACTCATTGGCCCTGCTGCGCCAGCAGCTCGACTCCATGCAGCGTGTCAACCAACAGTTGCGTCAGGAATCAGGCGACGGACGCTACCTGCGCCTCTTTGCACCCACCACGTTCTATCACTCAGGAGCCCAGAAGGCGCTGTCGCTCGCACCCAAGACCGGCGACGACGTGACAGACGCCATCGATGCTGCCCTGCTGAGCCTTTACATGCGCCGTCCAGACCTGGTGAAGAATGACGAGACTCATCTGCAAGCTGTAGGAGGCCTGCGCGAGGATGTCAACCAGGAAGTGACCCAGCAGGTAGAACTGGTCGAGAAGGTGGCCCCCGTTCCCGAGGTGCCTGCCGAGGAGGCCCCAGTGGCGGTCGTGGTGCAGAAACCCAACTTCTGGAAGTTCAAGTTCGACGGTTCGCTGCAGTTCCTGCAGAACTACGTGTCCGACAACTGGCACAAGGGTGGCGAGTCCAACTACTCTGCCGTTGCCAGCACTGTCTTCGAGCTGAACTACAACGACAAGGAGCGCGTACTCTTCGACAACAAGCTGGAGATGAAGCTGGGTTTCCAGACCTCACGCTCCGATACCGTCCATAAGTTCAAGCCCAACAACGACCTGCTGCGCTATACCGGCAAGCTGGGCATTCAGGCCCATAAAAAGTGGTACTACACCCTGCAGGTGCTGGCCTACACCCAGTTTTCACGAGGCTTGAAGGCCAACGACAAGAAGGTCTATTCCGACTTCATGTCACCCTTCGACCTCAACGTCGGTGTTGGTATGGAGTACAAGGTGGAGGCCCTGAACAAGCGCCTGACGGGTTCGCTCAACTTTCTCCCCCTTGACTACAACTACCGCTATGTGGGACGTTTGGCACTGGCCACCAGCTACGGACTCAAGGAGGGCAAGCACTCGCTGCACGACTTCGGCTCGCAGCTTACCATCGACCTGGAGTGGAAGATTGCCGACCAGCTGAAGTGGAAGACGCGCCTCTACGGTTTCACCTCCTACAAGCGTGCCCTGGTAGAGTGGGAGAACCTCTTTACCCTGCAGGTGTCGAAGTACATCTCCGCCAACCTCTTCGTCTATCCTCGTTTCGACGACTCGGGCAAGCGCGACGACGACATGGGCTACTTCCAGTTCCAGGAGTACAGCTCGCTGGGCATCGCC
>JAFPEE010000197.1 GCA_017389705.1 Prevotella sp. | reverse complement strand
CCTACAAGAAGTCAATGGAGCAGGCAAAGAAGGAAGAGGAGACCAGTCAGGACGACTTTATCTCCCTGTTCATCAAGTATTGGAAACAGAATGCGAACGGACGTCCCCTCGCTGCTATCTTCGCTACTCAGCAGATGAAGGGTAAGGTAAGCACCCAGTCTACCGACTCTGAGGTAGAGAGTGCTCTGCGTGCTGAGGTTCAGTCAGCCGTTGACAACTCGTTCAACGTCGTTCGTAACCGTATCGATAAGTTCGGTGTCGTTCAGCCCAACATCCAGAAGCTCGAGGGCCAGTCTGGCCGTATCATGGTCGAGATGCCTGGTATCAAGGAGCCTGAGCGTGTCCGTAAGCTCCTGCAGGGCTCTGCTAACCTTGAGTTCTGGGAGACCTATAACTCACAGGAGATTTATCCTTTGCTGGCTCAGCTCAACCAGAAGTATGCCGTCATGGGTGGTGGGGCTCCCGTAGCTGCTGACACTACTGCCGCTGCTCCTGTAGCTGCTGACTCTACTGCTGTTGCTGAGGCTGTCGCTGACACCGCCAAGGCTGCTGCTACCGACCTGGCTGCCAAGCTGGCCAAGAAGGATGTCAAGAAGAATGACGCTAAGGCTAAGGCCGATGCCCTGAAACAGAATCCGTTGTTCGCAGTATTCCAGCCTGTTCCCCAGGGACTGGCTATCGTTGGTTATGCCAATGCTCGCGATACTGCTGACGTCAATAAGGTGATCTACTCAGAAATTGCCCGCCAGGTGTTGCCTGCTGAGTGCAAGCTGCGCTGGGGTGCCAAGGCAGAGGACTTCGGTGGCGAGAACACTCGTGGCGATGTCTTCGCTCTGTATGCTCTGAAGATTACCGAGCCCAGTGGCCGTGCTCCTCTGGAGGGTGACGTTATCACCTCTTCAAAGGACGACTTCGACCAGATGGGTCATCCCTCAGTATCTATGCAGATGAACTCTGACGGTGCTCGTCGCTGGTCACAGATTACCAAGCAGAACATTGGTCGTGGTGTAGCCATCGTGCTTGACGACGCTGTTTATTCTGCTCCTCGTATCCTCAGTCAGATTGACGGTGGTAACTCGCAGATTACGGGTAACTTCACCATCGAGGATACCAAGGACTTGGCAAACACGCTGAACTCAGGTAAGATGCCTGCTCCTACCCGCATCGTGCAGGAAGAGGTGGTAGGTCCCTCACTGGGTGCACAGTCTATCAAGCAGGGTGTTTGGTCGTTCGTTATCGCCTTCGTGCTGTTGATGGTCTATATGATTATGTTGTATGGCTTCATTCCAGGCGCCCTGGCCGATATCGCTCTGCTGTTCAACCTCTTCTTCACACTGGGTATTCTGACGTCGTTCCAGGCCGCTCTGACCATGCCTGGCATTGCAGGTATCGTGCTGACGCTGGGTACTGCTGTGGATGCTAACGTGCTTATCTATGAACGTATCAAGGAAGAGCTGCGTCGTGGACTTGGCATGAAGGAAGCCCTCAACAAGGGTTACTCTAACGCCTTCTCAGCTATCTTCGACTCGAACGTGACCTCTCTGATTACCGGTTTCATCCTGTTGTTCTTCGGTACCGGTCCTGTCAAGGGCTTCGCTACCACCTGGATCATCGGTATCTTCTGCTCGTTCTTCACCGCAGTATTCATGACCCGTCTGGTTTATGAGAACCGTCTGAAGAAGGACAAGTGGCTTGACCTCACCTTCGTTACTGGCTACTCAAGGAACCTCATGCAGAATGCCAAGTACAACTTCATGGGTATCTATAAGAAGAGTTTCCTCATCTGGGGTGTTGCCGCTGTTCTGTTCTGCGTTTCATTTGCTGTTCGCGGTCTGAGCCAGAGCATCGACTTCACTGGTGGTCGTAACTATGTCATCACCCTCGACAAGGAGTCACACGTTGAGGAGGTTCGTCAGGCACTGACTGGTGTGTTTGTCAATACCATCGGCGAGAATGCAGGCAAGGAGGCAAACACCAGCGTCATTGCCCTGGGTACTGACGGCAAGACCATCCGTGTGTCTACCAACTGGGATATCGAGTCTAACAGCCCCACTGTTGACGACGAGGCAGAGACACTGCTCTACAACGCTCTTAAGAAGGGTGGCTACGTCAGCCAGGAGAGTGTTGAGGCCTTTAAGAATCCTGATGTCCGTCAGGGTGGTTCTATCATCAGCTCGGCAAAGGTAGGTCCTGCTGTGGCTAAGGACATCACCTATGGCGCTATCATCTCAGTCATCATCGCCCTCTTCGCCATCTTCCTCTACATCCTGATCCGCTTCCGCAACGTAGCCTTCTCAACAGGTGCTACCATCGCTCTGGCACTTGATGCACTGGTGGTTATCGGCTTCTACTCTGTATTGTGGGGTTGGGTGCCCATGTCACTCGAGATTGACCAGGTATTCATTGGTGCTATCCTGACGGTGATTGGTTACTCTATCAACGATAAGGTGGTGGTCTTCGACCGTATCCGTGAGAACTTCCAACTCTATGGCAAGCGCGATCGTCAGCAGCTGTTCAACGACTCGCTGAACCAGACGCTGGCTCGTACCATCAACACCTCTGTAACGACTCTGTTGGTGCTGCTGTGTATCTTCATCCTCGGTGGTGACTCTATCCGCAGCTTCTCATTCGCTATGATTCTGGGTGTTGTCTTCGGTACCCTGTCGTCACTCTTCATCGCTGCTCCTACGGCCTTCCTCGTGATGGGTCGTACCATCCGCGAGAACGAAGCTGAGGAGGCAAAGGCATAAGTCTACACCTTAATTAATAATATATATAGCAGCCCGCTCTGCCCATGAGTGGGCTGCTGTATTTTCTTTAAACGAAAGCATCATGATGACCATTACGAGCGTACAGAACCCACGCGTCAAACAGCTGGTACTCTTGCAGCAGAAGTCCTCCGAGCGTCGCAAGACAGGACTCTTTGTTGTCGAAGGCCAGCGTGAGATAGGTCACTGTATGGAGGCTGGCTTCGAGATTGACTGCCTCTACTACTGTCCCCAACTGACCCAGCTTCCTTCCTTCTTGTCAAACGTTCCCTCCATCTGCGAGGTACCACAGACGGTCTACGAGAAGATAGCCTATCGTGGCAGTACCGAGGGCCTCTTAGCCGTCGTACGCTCACGCCCACACGCCCTTGCTGACCTCCAGCTAAGCGAGCATCCCCTGGTGATGGTGCTTGAGAGTGTTGAGAAACCAGGCAACCTCGGTGCTGTCCTGCGTTCTGCCGATGCTGCCAAGGTCGATGCCGTCATCGTATGCGACCCCCTGACCGACCTCTACAACCCCAACCTCATCCGTAGCTCCATAGGAGCCATCTTCACGGTACCCTGTGTGGCTTGCTCGTCGGAAGAGTGTATTGCCTTCCTCAAGGCACATGACATACGCATCCTGACAGCCCAGCTGCAGGACTCTCATCTTTATTATGATACCGATATGTGCTGTGGTACAGCCATCGTCATGGGTACTGAGTCAACAGGACTGACCGATACATGGCGTCAAGTTGCCGATGCCCATATCCGCATTCCCATGCTGGGCCGGCTCGACTCGCTCAATGTGTCGGTCAGTGCCGCTATCCTCCTCTTCGAGGCTGTGCGCCAACGGGAGGGTACTACTTAAAATAATAGAGGAAGGCTGCTATTCCTTCCAGGGCAGGTTTGCGCTGGCCCTCAATCTCTATCTGGAACTTGATCTCTGCCTTGCAGATGCCACGCAGGTTCTGAATGTTGTGCAGCTTTGTCACCAGGCGTATTTTATTGCCTGTGATGACAGGCTGTCCGAAGCGCATGTCGTTCATGCCGTAGTTCACCATCATCTTCAGGTTGTTCACCTCAATAATCTGCCCCCACATGTAAGGCAGCAGTGACAGCGTCAGGTAGCCATGGACAATGGTCGACTTATACGGGCTCTCTTCCTTAGCACGAGCCACATCCACATGTATCCACTGATGGTCCAGCGTAGCGTCAGCAAACAGGTTGATACGTTCCTGGTCTACCTCCAACCACTCCGACGTTCCTAACTCCTCGCCCAGATGGGCTGCAAACTCGTCGTACGAGTTAATCACTAATTTTCCCATTTTTTGCTATTAAAGATGTTTTATGTTACAAAGGTAGCAAATATTTCTTAATTCTTAATTCTTTTCCAAAAGAAAAGTGTGGCTTTGCAATCTTTATTCTCAATTATTTCGTACCTTTTCGCTTTGCAAGAAGATACTCTCGCTCAAGAAAACTCAAATTTATTTGGTTTTCTCTTCACTTATTCGTACCTTTGCAGTCAGTTTTGGCGCCCTGATAGTTAAATGGATATAACAAGGTCCTCCTAAGACTTAGTTCCCAGTTCGATTCTGGGTCGGGGTACTACCCACAACTTTCCCACTTTCCCACTTTCCCACTTTTGACATTTGACATTTGACTTTGTCGACTTTCGTCACGACTCGACCAAGCATGCTTGCATGATGGTTCTCGCTGCTCCGAAAGTTAGGTTTTTTGGAAAGTGGGGTTAAGGTATTGGTGGATTGGGAAGGACCTAGGGGGAGTGGTAAGCGTCCAATTTTCACATCTTGTGTAGTTCCGAGCTAATGGCTACTTTTGCACAAACTTAAATTTCTTAAGATTATGTGCAGTAGTGAAGATTGTGAAAAGCTATGGTTCCTCTACAAATTGGAAGGCGAACCGAATG
>JAFPEE010000020.1 GCA_017389705.1 Prevotella sp. | reverse complement strand
AGGATGAGTTCACCGGCAACGACCAGCGTCTCTTTATTAGCCAGGCAGATGGTCTTGCCAGCCTTTATGGCGTGGATGGTGGGGTTCAGTCCTGAGAAACCTACCATGGCTGTCAGCACCATGTCGATAGGGCCAGCCTCTACGATTTCGTCGAGCGCCTTGGCTCCTGCATAGACCTTCACGTCAGGCATGTCGCTCATCAGCGCTTTCAGGGCATCATAACGTGCTTCGTTGGCAATGACAATGGCTGCGGGCTTAAACTTGTGGGCCTGCTCTGCCAGCAGTTCCACTTTGTTATTGGCAGTCAGGCAGTATACTTCGTATAAGTCTGCATGTTCCTCAATCACCTCAAGGGCCTGTGTTCCTATCGACCCCGTAGAGCCGAGAATGGCTATCTGTTTCTTCTGTTCCATAACTACTTTTGATGAATTTGGCTGCAAAGGTACAAAAAATCCGCAAATTCACATTGCGTTTCTCCGAAAATTGTTATCATACAGAGGATTTACTATTCCACTTTGGCTGGAATCCCTAAATTTTCACACCAATGGTGGCAAGGAACCAGCGGCCCTGCTGGGGGATGAGGTTGGTGTTGATGCCGCTGCGGTTGTAGCGGGTATTCAAGAGGTTGTGGATATTGAGCCCGAAAGTGACGGGGCCAAGCGTGTATTCGCCACCGAGGTTGATGATGAAGCGCGCGGGCATTTCTTCTTTCTGGTTTAGGGATCGTGATAGTTCTTCCGTTTTTTCGAAATATTCTATGGCTGTCTCTTCGTCTCCTTGCATGGTGGCCTCTCTTTCCTTTATATTATAGGCTTGGGCAAGCAGTTCCATCCTGAGATCCGTAAAGTACGAATATTGCCGGCTCTCGAACAGGAAATGTGTATGAAGTTTCAGACTGGGAATGACCTTCCAGACCAGTACTCCATTTGCCATGACGGTGGGCATATTGTTGTTTTCGTCATCTCCTAATAATTCTTCCCCTTCTATTCCATTGGCTGGCAGATTCAACCTCGACTTGATGACGTGCGTCCAGGTCAGGTTCAGGTCTGCGGTGAAACGTGGCTTGTGATAGCTGCCCCTGAGTTCCAGGCCGACAGCGTGATGGTGACTGTCGTTTTTAAGGTCTGCCAGCGCCGGTACTATCAAATTGTTGGCTCGGTTGTAGAAAAGGTTGGCCTCCAGGTTCAGGCTTCTGCTCCTGTTATTGCCTGCTACGGACAGCTGCCAAGAGTGTATGCGCTGAGGATCCAACGCGTAAACAAAAGTAGGCTTGTCGTAGAAGAGGTAACTTCTGGTCACATTCTCGACTTGGTAGATGTATGGCGCATAGACAAACGACTTGGAATAGCTTAATTTCATGTTCCACCTCGGCTTGAGCAGTATGAGCGCGATACGTGGCGACCACTCATTGTCAGCCTTGTTGTTGTGCCGGTTCTTATGGTCGTAGCGCACGCCGGCATTCAAGATGAGTGAGTGCCATTGATGCTTCAGCTGTATGGCTACGTTGGCAGAGTTCTCATGTCCCAGGTTATAGTTTATCATTTCTGGCATCTCAGGGATGAACTGGTCATAGTTGTAACCCAGTTGATAGTGCATGTCGTAGAGATGGAAGTGGGAGTACTCTGCCCCCAGTACCATCGAGCCTTTGTGGGATGATCCGAAGCTATAGTCGTAGGCTGCCTTCATTCGCAGACCGAAGTTCTGCTCCTGTCCGTTAATGTATTTCGACGTTCCGTCATACTCTCCTTGTTCTGGGTACCTTAAGCCGTAGAAATGGGGCAGGCCGATTTGACGTTCCTCGCTGATGACCTGATAGCGGGTGATGCCGGCCTTGTCGTATGTGGCACTATAGCTCAGACTCAATGGCCCGGCCTGATGGCTGTAGCTCAGGTCGGCGTGGTGTGAGCTGTTGGCGAAGCCGGGCTTGGTACCGCTGCCGTAGCGGTCGCGGTTGTAGGCCGTAGCCATTGTGGAGAAAGTGTAAGGTGCAACAATCTGTGAGAAGCGGGTGTTGTAGAGCAGCCGCCAGCCTTTCATTCCCAGCTGGAATCCCAGGTCATAGGTGGGCAGGTCGCCTACGCGCCCGATTCTGATATCCTTGATGGTTTCCTCGGAGCTGTTGCGGCCATGATGCTCCTCGCTGACGGTACGCAGCTCCCCTTTGCTGGTGTAGATGCTTGCCCATGCCAACACATCGAGATCAAACAGGCGGCGCCCTATGAGGAAGTCACCGCGCAACTGGCCGGAATTGCCCACGCCGGCTTTGATCCGTACACCGTCAACATCAACACCCTGCTTGGTGATGATATTGACCACGCCAGTCAGGGCTACGTCGCCGTAGAGTGACGAGGCAGGGCCACGCAGCACCTCTATCTGCTTCACCTTCTCGAGTGAAATGCTGAAATCGGGGGCGGCTGTGTTGGTGAAGTAGCTGTTCAGACGATGACCATTAAGCATAAAAAGCATCATCTCCTGCGTGCTGCTGTGGATACCGCGCATGGATATGTTGATGTCGTCGTTGCAGTCGACGAGGCTCATGCCCGGCACATAGGCTGCCAAGACCTCCTGCAGGTTGCGCCCGCCGCAAGAGGCTATCATCTCTTCAGTGATGAGGGTCGTAGGTACGGGCACCTCGTCAAGGCTCTCGGAGATGTTCGAGGCTGTTGTGACGGTGGCAGTCATGCCGGCCTTGATGTCGTTCACCATGTCGACAAACTCTGGGGGGTCTTGCGCTGACGCCGTATAGTAGGGGTTCTGCTCCAGCATCATCGTAGCATAGCGTTCCGACTGCTTGACTTCGAAGTCTTCCAGATAGATGAGGGCAATGAGCCGCAGGGCGTTCTGTCGCAGATTGCCCTGGAAGGCCGTGAGATTTTGCAACAATAAGTCGCGGGCTTGCTCCGAACGGCCTATCTGGTAGTCATTCTCTGCCTGAGTGTACACATTTCGCATCTTCGTGTCAGCTTCTTGTGCAGATACAGTGAAAAGCGAGGCGTGGAAAGTGAAGAGTACTGTGAACAGTATCCCTTTCCCGATGCTCCCGATATGTAAGATGTTCTTTCTCATAAGCGTTGTTATAGAGGCAGCGTGACAGTAAACTCAGTAAACTCATTTTTTACGGATGCCACACTGATGTCGCCGCCATGGTTCTGGATAATCTCACGGCTCATGTAGAGTCCGATGCCTGCTCCCTCGCTCGTAGTCTTGGTCGTGAAGAACGGGTCGAAGATTTTCCCGATTATCTGCTCTTCTATGCCGATGCCGTTGTCGCGGATTCTCAGGATGTACCGTCCGTCAGCAATCGTTGCGCTCAGCGAGACCTCCGGATGGTAGGTCACGCGTTGGGCTTTCTTGCCTACGGCATAAACGGCATTGCCCAGTAGACTCATGACCGTCTTCTTGAGCATGTCGGGATTACCGTGAATGGGCATGGCGCCGTCAGGAAGGTCGAAACTGGCTTGGATGCCATACTGCTCTATTTCTTTTGCGAAATACTTGCGAAGCATCTGCTCGCTTTGCTGGAGTACTGGCAGCAAGTCCATATCGCTATAGTCGCTGGACCGGTACTTCAGTATCTCTTCCATCGCCTTGAGCATGTGCGTGGCATCCTGTCCAAATTTGTCTACGTTCTCCAGATTTCCAGTCAGCATGCCGAGCACATCCTCTGCATCCAGATAGTCGTCCTCGCCAATCTTGTCCTTGTTGTTCTCGATGTTGCCTTTGAGGTCCTTCAGCAGGTCGATGGACATCTTTGAGAAGTTGATGATATAGTTCATCGGGTTGAGGATGCGGTCAACGAGTCCTTTGGTCAACTTGCCCACCGAGGCCATCCTCTCCTGGCGGATCAGTTCCTGCTGGGCATTGCGCAGGTCGGCAGTACGTTCATCGACGATGCGCTCCAGCTTGGCCTTGTCCTTCTCGAGTTTCTTCAGCCGGTAACGGAACAGCAGATAGAAAAGGCAGGCGAGGCATAGTATGTAGAGCACCACCATATACCATCGCATGGGCAGGGGATAGGCGATGTCGAAGTGAACGGAAGCCACCTCCGACAGTTCGCCGTTGGCCAACAGGGCCTGTACGTAGAGGGTGTACGAGCCGTAGGGGTGGTTCAGGAACTCCACGCTTTGCTTCTTGCTCCACTCGCTCCATGAGCTGTTGTTCAAGCGGTAGCGGTAGAGGGGCCTGCCTGTGAGCGGCGCATAGTTGAGGGCATAGTGGAAGTGCAGATGCCGCTCGTCGCTGTCTAACTCGCGGAGTGTCTCCGGCATTTCGCCAAAACCGCCCCACAGCACGCTGTCGTTACCCAGGACGATAGAGCAGAAGCGGATCGCCTGGCTGCTGGAGAGCTTGGCAAGGTCTTCTTGTGCAGTGTCGATGACGGCAAGTATCTCATCTCCGCCAACCCATACCTGACTGCCATGCTGGTATTGAGTTGTGATTTTCAGATCCCTGATGGGCATGAGCAGATGGCGGGGCAAGCTTGAGACAGGGTCTTTCTCCTTTGTCGGCTCATTGCCGACAGTGCGGCCATTCACGTTCTTGAGCCAAAGCTTGCCATGCGTGTCCTTACGGATGTCCGTCACCAAGGGGAGGTCGTTGATCTTTTCACCCTGTGCATGCCCTAATTGATAGGCGTAGACTCCGTCGGGCTCACCCGCATATACTTTGTCGCCGTCAACCAGCAGGGCGGTGGTGGCATTTGAGGTGAGCCTGCTGGCGCTGCCATTTGCTGCAATCCTGTAGATGCCGCTGGAGGTGGCAGCGAGTAGTCCGGCAGGGCTTGGACACAATTCCCAGCAGATATTGTTGATGTCGGCTATGCGCCGGCATTGGTGCGATGCAACTTCCATTACGCCGTTCGTGTCGCCGATATACATGTTGCCGTTGTAGGCAGCGATGGCCTGAACTTCACCCGTCAGGCCGTCCTTGGGTAAGATGTAGCTATAGACCGATGGCAGCTCGACAGCGAAGACGCCATGTGCCGTTGCCCCCCAAAGCACGCCATGGCGGTCGTAGGCCACGTGCGACACCTGGTTGGAACACAGTCCATTGGCCTCTGTGATGGTAAATAGCTCACGCCCGAGGCTGTCGGTAATCAGAAGACCGTCGTTCCTCTTGACAATTACCTGGAGCCTGCCTTCGAGCGTCAGGGTCT
>JAFPEE010000196.1 GCA_017389705.1 Prevotella sp. | reverse complement strand
AGCATAGTCAGATGAAGCAGATAGAAGTCGTAGCAGCGATTATTCGCAAGGCTGCGATTGAGCAAGAGCAGAGTGATGCTGGCATCGACTCTGCCGAGCGTGAGCAGGCTCGATCGGAGATCAAGGGAGATAAGATATTCGCAACCCAAAGAGGGGTATGTCGATTACAAAGACTGGTGGGAGTTTCCTGGTGGGAAGATGGAGGCTGGGGAGACGCCAGAGGAGGCGCTGAAGCGGGAGATTAGCGAGGAGCTGTCGACGGAAATCAGCGTGGATGAGTTTCTGTGCTCGCTGGAGTCGATAGCCTTTACGCTGAATCATATCTGGCTACAGGATCATGGTACAGAAGCAACCACATATCCAAAGCTAGAGGAAGAGAATATGCAAATGCCTATGGCAGCAGAAAATATAGAAATAGTCTGATAAAACATGTAACATTTTCGAGTTTTGCATACTATAAATATAGAAGGCTGATGGCTGAGGTGATAATAATGAACGAGATAAAACGTGATAAGAATATATGTCAAAGAAAGAACTGATACAGTTGTTTGGAGAACAGAAAGTACGAACGAAGTGGGACGATGAGAAGCAGAAATGGTACTTCTCTATCGTTGACGTGTGTGGAGTTCTGACGGATCAGCCAGATGAGGAGCACGCTCGAAACTACTGGAAGGTACTGAAACATAGACTAAAGAAAGAAGGAAATGAAACGGTTACAAATTGTAACCAGTTGAAACTTCTTGCTGCTGACGGAAAGATGCGACTGACCGATGTGGCTGACATGGAGCAGATGTTCCGTTTGATTGAATCTATTCCCTCTAAAAAGGCTGAGCCTTTCAAGCAATGGATGGCAGAAGTGGCAGCACGACGTGTTGACCAGATGCAAGACCCAGAGTTGAACTTTGAGCAGGCTTATGCGGACTATCGTAGGTTGGGCTACTCTGATAAATGGATTAACCAGCGTCTGAAGAGCATTGAGGTGCGCAAGGAACTGACGGATGAATGGGATAGGGCTGGCGTAAAGGAGGGTCAGCAGTATGCCTCGCTAACGGATATCATCACTCAGGCTTGGAGCGGAAAAACCACAAGACAGTATAAGCAGTATAAGGGGTTGAAAAAAGAGAGACTATCTGCCGCCAGCAGACAGGATTCAGGAGTTGCCTGAGGAAACGGAAGATTGATAATGAAACAGATAGAGGTGGTAGCAGCGATTATTCGCCAAGATGATAAGGTATTCGCCACTCAGCGTGGGTATGGCGATTACAAAGACTGGTGGGAGTTTCCTGGTGGGAAGATGGAGGCTGGGGAGACGCCAGAGGAGGCGCTGAAGCGGGAGATTAGCGAGGAGCTGTCGACGGAAATCAGCGTGGATGAGTTTCTGTGCACGGTGGAGTATGACTATCCGAAATTCAGATTGAAGATGCATTGCTACCTGTGCTCCCTACTGACGGAGGCGCTGCACCTGAATGAACATGAGGCTGCTCGCTGGCTCACGAAAGAAAATCTGGACAGCGTGGAGTGGTTGCCTGCGGATTTGAAAGTAATAGAAGTGCTGATGAACATTTTAAAGTAATAATAGCATATGTTTCAAGGAGCATTAATCGTTTTCAGCCTGCTGATTATCTTTATAGCGGCATGTATTACACCCTGGTGGTTTCTTCCTGTATGTTTCTTGGCCGGTATTCTGTTCTTTGTCCTCAGACCTAATGGGTAAGAGGTAAGATGGAAGGGGGCTGATGCCATGGTATGATAGATTGGTCCAGCGTCACATGCTATAGGTATGTACGCTGGAGCCCTGGGCTGAGGGGAGGTAGTTGATGCCCCACCAACACATCTGCAACAGGACGAAGGACACGATGAGCATCCATAAAGCCGGACGTATGCGCTGCGGACGGTGGAGACGATAGTGGATGTAGACCAGATAGCTGAGCCAGGTGATGGCAGCCCAGGTCTCCTTGGGGTCCCACGACCAGTAGTGCCCCCAGGCTTCCTTGGCCCAGAGGGCACCGAAGAGCATGCCGAAGGTCATGAAGGCCAGTCCTACGTAGACGAGGTTGTCGGTGATGTCGACCTCCTGCTCCGATGCCTTCTGCCGGATGATGAGGTAGAGGGCCATGACGGCTGCCGCTCCCAAGAGGGCGTAGCAGAACATGTAGACGATGACGTGCGGTGCGAACCAGGGGCTCTGCAGGGCTGGCATCAGCGTCTTGGAGTGTATCTCGGGCTTGAAGAGGTTGACGCAGATGAAGACGACCGCCAGCAGGGTGGAGAACGAGAGTATCCACTTGTAGCGCCAGCGGCTGTAGACTATCAGGCCTGCCAGGGGCAGGAAGAAGGAGTACCAGAGGCGTGTCTCGCCCATGGTTCGCAGGGGTGGCCGCTCCAGCGACACCCACATGGAGGCGATGTAGTAGAAGAACACGCCGAGGCCCACGACGGTAGCCCCGTAGGCCCAACGGCTCTTGTCTCTCCAGGCGCCATAGGCTCCCACCAGCCACAGCAGGACGGCAGGAATGGCGAAGTATATGAATGAATCCCAACTCATGGTGTTTTCTGCTTTTTACTTACTTTTCGTTACGTTCTTCTTTCCCTTGCCCATGAACAGCATGCACAGGGCGCCTGCAAGCATCATGTAGATGCCAGTATAGACGGCAGGCAGCCAGGGGTCGCGCACCAGCTCGAAGATGCTGGTCTGACTCCTGACACCCAGCTGCTGGTCGTAGCCATACTGATAGATCTTCCAGCCATCGACCTCGGCGGGTTTGTTGACGTCGATGGTGGTGGTGATGTTCTTGCCCGACTGGGTCAGTATCTGCACATCGGAGGCGAAACGCTTGGGCGAACCGTCGTCGTAGGTCTCCATGATGAAGCGCTTGAGCTCGATGGCCAGGGGCAGCTCCACAACCTGCTGTTGCTGTGTCAGGGCACGCCACTCGGGTTCGCCCACGACGGTAATCATCTTCATGCGCTGCATGTCGGCATTGCCCAGCGTGCCTGTGGTAAGGGCGAGGAAAAGGCCGAAGTGGTTCAGCAGGAAGGCTACGTTCCTGACGGTGAGGCGTCGGCGCATGGTACTTATGCGGCGCAGCACGACGAGGCCCAGGATGACAGCGATGTAGACGTAGATGAGCACGAAGGGCCAGAACGTGAGCATGTCGTTGAGCCAGGCGCCGTTCGCCTGCTGTCGCGTCACACCCATAACGACGGTCAGCAGCACGCCATAAACCATTGCGGGGATGGCTGCCTGGTAGGTGCCCAGAAAGTGGAATGCATACACCTTATTATATATTATATGCATGCAGGCGATGATCAACAGGAAGCCCGCCAGCACAACGCCATTGACAGGCCATAGGAAGGAATCCCACACAACAGGGCCGACGCCGAGTTCGAGCATCAGTCCTACAACAATGAGACCTCCGCCGATGGCGAAGCCCTCTTTCAAGCTCCAAGGTTTATTCCATAACATGCGTGCAAAGGTAAGCTTTTTCCGTTAAACAGCCAAACAAAAACGCAGAAACCCACCGTCCGCCCATGCTGTGACGCTCATGCCCACAGCTCCTGGAGTACGTGCAGGCTCTTCAGCTCGGGGAACTGGGGTATGTGCAGCCGATAGTACTGCAGCAGCACCTCGACGATGCGGTTACGGTCGTGGCGCGAGAGGCGATAGAGGTGCATGGTGGGGAAGTCCATACGCATGAGCAGGTGGATGAGCCGGGCCTCAGCGGCAGTCAGGATGTCGCTATGCAGGGGCGACGTACCAGTAAAGGTGCCTGCACGCAGGTCGAAGACAGAGCCTTCCCGGTACTCGTCCAGGTTGGGATAGAAGCCCAGGAAGCGCGACATGCGCATGAGGAAGGTCAGGTGGAAGTTGGCATAGCCCTGCGTGGCCGTATCGAGCCACTGCATGGAGTCGCTGATGTAGGAAAAGAGCAGCTCGTCCTGCTGCTCGGAGCGCAGCGAGTGATAAAGGAACTCGGCCACGAAGAGGGAGAGTGCCAGCTTCTCGGGCGAGAAGGGGATGGAGGCCCACGGTGTCAGGAGACGGGCATCCTTGAGCTTCTGCAGCTGCGTGCGCTGATGCTGCTCATACTCGAGCTCCAGGAGCGTCATGGGCTGGAAGTACTGCTTCTTCAGACGCGACTTCTGCGTCTTGGGCAGGGCAACAATCAACGAGAGCCTGCCTGACTCGCGGGCAAACACATCGACAATGAGTCGCGTCTCACCATACTTAAAGGAATGCAGCACGATGGCCTCTGTCTTCACTAACATGCCGACAAAATTACAAAGAAAAGTGAAGAAAGAAGAAGGAATAATGAAGAATAATCAGTCTGACAATGCAAAAAAAAGTTAAATAAACACGTCACGGAAGCAAATTCTTCACTCTTCATTCTTCATTCTTCAGTAAATGTCGTACCTTTGCAGCCGCTAAAAAAGGCAATGGTCCCTTCGTCTATCGGTTAGGACGAGAGATTTTCATTCTCTAAAGAGGAGTTCGACTCTCCTAGGGACTACATTAAATCCGCCATCTGCACAGCCAAGTGCTACCATCTGATGGAATAAGGTGGCGGAGGGCTGTCGAAAGACAGTCCGCCCAGGGCAGCCCGCTGAGGCGCAAGACCCATAAGCTTTAAGTTAAACAATTAAATTCAAAACATTAAATTAAAATGGCAAATCACAAATCATCCCTGAAGAGAATTCGTCAGGACAAGAAGAAGGCTGAGCACAATCACTACTATGCAAAGACGATGCGCAACGCCGTTCGTAAGCTGCGTGCAATGACTAACAAGGAAGAGGCTGCCGACCTGTATCCCAAAGTACAGAAGATGCTGGACAAGTTGGCTAAGACCAATATCATCCACAAGAACAAGGCTGCCAACCTAAAGTCGAGCCTCGCTCAGCACATCAGCAAGCTGGGATAAGCAACAAGACCCACGCATAAGGATGCCGTATTCCGTAAAAAGGAGTACGGCCTTTTTATTTTTATAAAAAATAAACACTTTTCTTTCGCTTAAGTCGCAAAAAATTAGTAATTTTGCAACCTATTTAGACCCTAAAGAAAACCAATGGCAGAAGAATTAAACAACGCAAGTAATTATTCCGCGAGCAATATTCAGGTGCTCGAAGGACTGGAAGCCGTACGCAAGCGCCCTGCTATGTATATCGGCGACATTAGTGAGAAAGGATTACACCACCTCGTCAACGAGACCGTCGACAACTCTATCGACGAAGCCATGGCTGGCTATTGTACGCACATCGAGGTCACCATCAATGAAGATAATTCTATTACCGTATTAGACAACGGACGCGGTATCCCTGTCGATGAACACGAGAAGATGCACAAGTCGGCCCTTGAGGTCGTCATGACGGTGCTGCACGCTGGTGGTAAGTTCGACAAGGGCTCCTACAAGGTGTCTGGCGGTCTGCACGGTGTCGGTGTGAGCTGCGTGAATGCGCTCTCTACCCACATGCTGTCGCAGGTGTTCCGTAACGGACACATCTACCAGCAGGAATACGAGAAGGGAAAGCCCCTCTATGACGTGAAGATAGTAGGCGACACAGACAAGACTGGCACACGCCAGCAGTTCTGGCCCGATCCCACCATCTTTACCACAACGGAATACAAGTACGACATCATTGCCCGCCGCATGCGCGAGCTGGCCTATCTGAATGCCGGTATCACCATCACGCTGACCGATCTGCGTCCCGACGAGGAAGGCAACCTGAAGCAGCCCGAGGTGTTCCACGCCAAGGAAGGCCTGAAGGAGTTTGTGCGCTACGTGGACCGTCACCGTACGTCGATCATCGGCGAGCCTATCTGTCTGAAGACGGAGAAAGACGGTGTGCCTATCGAGGTGGCCCTGCTCTATAACAGCGACTACTCGGAGAATATCCACTCCTACGTCAACAATATCAACACCATCGAGGGTGGTACCCACCTGACCGGTTTCCGTATTGCTCTGGCCCGTGCCCTGAAGAAGTACTCTGACGAGGACGACCAGTTGCGCAAGCAGATTGAGAAGGCCAAGATTGAAGTGGCACAGGACGACTTCCGCGAAGGTCTTACCGCTATCATCTCCGTCAAGGTGGCTGAGCCTCAGTTTGAGGGACAGACCAAGACCAAACTGGGCAACTCAGAGGTGAACGGTGCCGTACAGAAAGCCGTTGGCGAGGCTATGAACAACTATCTGGAGGAGCATCCGAAGGAGGCCCACATGATTTGCGAGAAGGTGATCCTGGCTGCTACAGCCCGCATCGCAGCCCGCAAGGCCCGTGAGAGTGTTCAGCGCAAGAACCCGATGACGGGTGGTGGCCTGCCTGGTAAGCTGGCCGACTGCTCTAATAAGGATCCTAAGGACTGCGAGATCTTCCTCGTCGAGGGTGACTCCGCCGGTGGTTCTGCCAAGCAGGGTCGCGACCGCCACTTCCAGGCTATCCTGCCGCTGCGTGGTAAGATCCTGAACGTGGAGAAGGTACAGTGGCACCGCGTCTTCGAGGCCGAGTCCGTCATGAATATCATCCAGTCTATCGGTGTCCGCTTCGGTGTCGACGGCGAAGACTCAAAGGAAGCCAATGTCGACAAGCTGCGCTACGACAAGATCATCATCATGACCGATGCCGACGTCGATGGCTCACACATCGACACACTGATCATGACGCTGTTCTATCGCTTTATGCCGAAAGTCATTCAGGAGGGACACCTCTACATCGCTACGCCACCTCTTTATAAGTGTACGTACAAGAAGTTCTCGGAGTATTGCTATACCGACCAGCAGCGCCAGGCCTTCATCGACAAGTATGTGGATGGCGACGAGAATGCCTCAGCCCTGCACACCCAGCGCTACAAAGGTCTGGGCGAGATGAACCCCGAGCAGCTGTGGGAGACGACAATGAATCCCGAGAACCGTCTGCTAAAGCAGGTGACTATCGAGAATGCCGCAGAGGCTGACGAGATATTCTCCATGCTGATGGGTGACGACGTAGAGCCACGCAGGCAGTTCATTGAGAAGAACGCCACCTACGCTAATATTGACGCATAACGAACAAAAGGGGAGCCGCAGGGTTCCCCTTCTTAGCCTATGAAACTGATAGCCTATGAAACTGATATTACTGCTATGGATTGTGGTCTGTCCCTGTATGGCACAAACCTACCAACTGCGCAAGGAGCATGACAGTCTCTACTGGCTGAATGAGTGGCGGCTGCCCTACCCCATTTACCAGTTTCAGACAGGCGACGTCGATGGCGACGGCTATACGGACGCGATGGTGGGGGTAGTGAAATCAACCCGCTTCTACCCTGAGAAAGGAAAACGGCTGTTCATCTTCAAGCAGGTCAACGGTAAGGTCCGCCCACTGTGGCTGGGGTCCAAGTTGGGAGGCATCCTGCAGGACTTCCGTTTCGCAGACGGACTCATCCGCAGTCTGGAGATGACAAGAGACAGCAGCTATGTCGTAGCAGCATACAAGTGGAGCGGATTTGGAATGGGTTTCGACCACTTCATCATCAAAGGAACTGATAAAGAAACAGCAACTAAATACTTGGAACAATGAAAACAAAAACCTTCTTGATGGCCTGTGTAGCTCTCCTGGCAGTAGCATGCAGCCAAAAGACCAGCGAAGTGTCAGTACCCATGTCGCAAATCAACGTGGAACAGCTGAAAGACAGCATCGACTACGACATGGACATTACCGGACTGTCACTCAGCGACCTGCGCATACTCCGTAATGCCCCTCTGGCCCGCCAAGGCTTCCCCTTCAAGGACTCCTACATCCGAGGCATCTACAGCACTACCACCTGGTACGACTCGCTGATGATGGCCTTCGACGAACGCGCCAACTTCAGCAATGTGAAAGAACGTGACAAAGAAACATGGCGCGACTTTTACTATCGGGCCAGCGAAGAAACAGGAATGGTGAAATACACACAGGAGGAAGAGGATTTCATCAAGCGCATCCAGGCCCGTGAGGACGAACTGAGGAAGCTGAACTTCGCGACATCGGAAAAACAGCGCGTAAACATGCAGAACCTGACCAATCCCTTACAGCTCAAAGACTTCGACACGTTGCTCTGCCAGCATCTGACACGTGACGGCTTTGCCATCGTTCCTGCAGAACACCAGCAGCTGTTCCATGTCTACGAGCAGAACGACTACAATTGTTTTCCCAGCTTCGTCACCACCGACCTCTACCTACAACTCTTCCACCTCTACTTCGACTGCATGCTGCGCGAACTGGAGGAAAACAAGCTGCTACAGCTGATGACTGACTTCAGCCGCGACATGTTCCAAGCTACCGACCAGATGTACGCAAAGACTGCACAGGACGAGGAGAAAGGCAAAATGGCACTCCACAATGCCACCTTTTTCAGCATCGCCTATCAACTCTTTACCGGATCGCCTATCGGCACGTCTGAAGAGCAAGCCCTGGCTCAGCCCGAGGTGGAAAAAGTACTTAAGTCAGAGGATAGCTTCAGCGACTTCATGATGGACTACAAGGAGATTCAGTTCCCTTACAGCCTGTTCCGTCCACGAGGACACTACACCCGTAACGAGAAGCTGCAACGATACTTCCGTGGCATGATGTGGCTACAGACAGCACCCTTCGGACTTGACAACCGCGACGAGCTGAAAGAGGCTGTCATGATAGCATTTGCCCTGAAAGACAATGACAGCGCACAAGAAAGGTATAACAACCTGGACAAGTTCGTCACGCTACTCATGGGAAAGTCTGACAACCTCAGCATCCCACAAGTGATAGATGAGGTAGAGAAAACGCATTTGGACATGAACGAGCTTCTCGACAATGGAGAGGCTCTCAACAAGCTGCATAAGACACTGGTTGAGCTGGGCAACAAGCAGATACGCATAGCTCCGAAATATGAAAAGACCAGCCACGTCAAGATATGCATCATCCCCCAACGCTACCAGCCCGATGCCGAGGTCTTGCAGGAGATGGTCGACTACAAGTCAAAGCCCTCACTACGCCCCACTCCTAAAGGACTGGACGTTTTTGCCGCCATGGGCGTCTCTGCTGCGGAGCAGCTGCTGATAGAGGAAGGCCAGAAGTGGAAGGACTTCAAACCATCACTCAACACCATGAAGCAGCGCATGACAGAAACAGACTGGAACGAAACTATTGCCACCCAATGGTTGCAGGCGCTGAAAACCATTTCCGACAAGGAGAGCAATGTCCCATATCCCTACTTCATGAATACCCCAGAATGGGACAAAAAGAACCTTAACGCCATGCTGGCCTCGTGGGCGGAACTGAAACACGACGCCATACTTTATGCCAAGCAGCCCATGGGAGCCGAATGTGGCGGCGGCGGAGTACCTGACCCTGTTGTCAAAGGCTATGTGGAGCCGAATGTCGGCTTTTGGAAGAAAGCCATCGAATTGCTAAAGAACATCCGTCAATTGCTGGAGGAAGAGGGCATGCTGACAAGCAAAATAGGCGAAGCCACAAATCGCATCAGCGAGAATGCCGAGTTCCTGCAGAGAATCAGCGAGAAGGAACTGGCTGGCCAAGCAATCAGCGACGAGGAAATGGACCAGATCAAGTGCATTGGTGCTACCTTTGAGAATATCTCCCTCGACCTGATACGTGAGCCCGACCAATACCTGATGGGCTGGGACGATGTTCAGGGTACCGACCGCAAGGTGGCGCTGGTAGCCGATGTCTATACTGCCAATGCGGACAACAATCCTGAGAAGTCGATACTCTTCGAGGCTGTAGGTGCTGCTGACGAGATCTATGTCGTTGTCGAAATTGACGGCTATCTGTATCTAACCCGTGGGGCTGTTCTGAGTTACCGCGAGTTCACACAACCCATGAATGTTCAGCGACTCACCGACGAGGAGTGGCAAAAGCAACTGGAGAGCGACCCACGCAAGGGAGCGCCTGAATGGATGAAGCGTATCACCATACCGCTGAAGAAGAAATTGGTAGTCAATGAGGAGTTCTTCTATAGTTCTGGCTGTTAGCCTGCTGTTCTGCTCGACAGCATGGGGGGCTAACACTGCCGACAGCATGCTGACAGTAGTCATGACTGGTGACATCCTGCTTGACCGCGGGGTGCGCCAGGCTATAGAACGTCATGGGACTGACCATCTGTTCTCTGCCGATGTCGACGCTGTGTTCCGCTCGGCACAAGTCGTAGTAGGCAATCTGGAGTGTCCTGCCACCAAGATACAGGCTCCAGTCTTCAAACGCTTCATATTCCGGGGGGAACCAGAGTGGCTGACAACGCTCCGCCAGCATGGTTTTACCCACCTCAACCTGGCTAACAATCACTCGATAGACCAAGGGCGCGAGGGGCTGATGGACACCAAAAAGAATATCATCGAGGCTGGAATGATACCTGTCGGAGCTGGCGAAAACATGGCTGAAGCCTCGAAGCCTGTATTGTTAGCAGAAAAGCCCTGCCACGTCTGGCTGGTATCCTCACTACGCCTCGCCCTTGAAAACTATGCCTACCTGACGGACAAGCCCTGTGTCAGCCAGGAACCTATGGAGCAACTGATAGAAAAGGTGCATGGTCTTCGTCGCAACGACCCCACTGCCGTCATCATCGTCTCACTGCACTGGGGTGGTGAGCACACGCTGAAGCCTGTACCTCGCCAACGTATGGAAGCCCATCAGCTCATCAATGCAGGAGCCGATGTACTGGTCTGTCACCATACCCACACGCTACAGACCATCGAGGACTTTCAGGGCAAGAAGATTTACTACAGCATCGGCAACTTCATCTTTGACCAGCATAAGGAGCAGAACTGTCGTGCCTGCATGGTGCGCCTCCATATCGGGAAGGGACATCTCAACGTAGAGACGATTCCCATCAATATCCGCCAGTGTATACCTTATATTACAAAACAATAAGCAATGAAACAAATACTCACTATCCTAGCGTTTGCAACTACCCTAGCCTGCAATGCACAGCAACAACTGCCCATGCGGCTGTGGTACGACAAGCCTGCGCAATATTTCGAAGAGTCGCTGCCCATTGGCAACGGTAAGTTGGGAGCCTTGGTGTATGGAGGGACCGACAGCTGTCTCATCCACCTGAACGACATCACCTTCTGGACAGGCAAACCCGTAGACCGGCACATAGACGCCAACGCACACCAGTGGATACCCAAGATTCGCGAGGCGCTGTTCCGCGAGGACTACCAGCTGGCAGACTCGCTCCAACGCCATACGCAGGGACCTAACTCGCAGTTCTATCAGCCCTTAGGTACGCTGTACATCATCGATAAGAACAAAGGGGCTGTAAGCCAATACCAGCGAGAGCTGAACCTCGACAGTGCCCTTGTCAAGGATGGCTACCAGCGCAATGGAAAAACATTCACCAGGGAGTATTTTGCCTCGTCGCCTGACAAGCTCATTGCCATCCGACTGCGAGGCGACATCAACTGCAAGCTCCTGATGACTGCCCAGGTGCCTCATCAGGTCAAGAGCAGCAACAACCAGCTCACCATGACAGGTCACGCCACTGGCAACCCGATGGAAAGCATCCATTACTGCACCATGCTGCAGGTCAAGACTGACGGAACTGTCATAGCCTCCGACTCTACGCTGGCTATCAGCAACGCCAAGGAAGCCATCATCTACCTGGTTAACGAAACCAGCTTCAATGGCTACGACAAACACCCTGTCAGCGAGGCAGCACCCTATCTGGAGCGAGCTACCGATGCCATCTGGCACACACAGAACCTGACCTATGACGAGTTCCGCACGCGACATATTGCTGACTATCGCAACTACTACCAGCGTGTCCAGCTACGACTGGCCTCGTCGTCAACATGCGATGGCCCCACAGACCGCCTGCTGAAGGAACATCTCAACGATCGCTATCTAGAGACACTCTACTTCCAGTATGGACGCTACCTGCTCATCTCCGCATCACGCACCAAGGGCGTTCCTGCCAACCTGCAGGGTTTGTGGACACCCTACCTGTGGTCACCATGGCGAGGCAACTATACTGTCAACATCAACCTCGAAGAGAACTACTGGCCTGCCTTTGTGGCTAACCTCGCAGAGATGGCCCAGCCTCTGGACGACTTCGTCAAGGCGCTGGCTGACAATGGACAGTATACAGCCAAGAACTACTATAACGTCAAGCAGGGCTGGTGCTCCAGCCATAACAGCGACCTGTGGGCCATGACCAATCCTACAGGTGAGAAGCGAGAGATGCCCGAGTGGGCCAACTGGAATCTGGGAGGTGCTTGGCTGGTACAGACGCTCTGGGAGCGCTACCTCTTCACCCAAGATAAGGAGTATCTGCGCCAGGTAGCTTATCCACTGATGAAGGGGGCTGCCGACTTCTGCCTGGCCTGGCTGATAGAGAATCCGAAGAATCCGAAAGAGCTCATCACAGCCCCCAGCACTTCACCAGAGAACGAATACGTCACAGACAAGGGCTATCATGGCATGACCTGCTACGGAGGTACTGCCGACCTAGCCATCATCCGCGAATTGCTGACGGATGTCATTGCCGCCGGACAGGTTTGTGGCAAGAATGTCGCTGCCTATAAGACCGCCCTCCAGCGCCTACACCCCTATACCATAGGCAAGGAAGGCGACCTGAACGAGTGGTATTACGACTGGAGCGACTGGGACCCCAAGCATCGTCACCAGAGTCACCTCATAGGCCTCTACCCTGGCCATCACCTCTTAGGTCAGCAGACACTCCTGAAAGCCTGCGAGCAGACACTGATTCAAAAGGGCGACGAGACCACAGGATGGTCTACGGGCTGGCGCATCAACCTCTGGGCACGTCTGAAGAACGCCGAGAAGGCCTACCAGATTTATCGCAAGCTCCTAACCTTTACTGATGCCCAGGACGACCAGCGCCCAGGGACTCGCCATGCCGGCGGCACCTACGCGAACTTGATGGACGCACATCCACCCTTCCAAATTGATGGTAACTTTGGAGGAACAGCAGGCGTCTGTGAGATGCTCATGCAGAGCCAGCAACTGAAAGGCAACAGCCTGTGGCAGATAGAACTCCTCCCAGCCCTGCCCGAGCAGTGGAGCGAAGGAAACGTCAGCGGACTTTGTGCACGTGGTGGCTTCGAAGTCAGCTTCAAGTGGAAGGGTGGCAAGGTACGTGCCGCTACCATCAAGGCCCGCAAGGCAGGCACCGTCACCCTCATATACAACAATCAGCGTAAGACGCTTAAACTAAAAGCAGGACAGACCCTGCCCGTAAAGACATGGTAAAAGGAAACATCAGAGACGCCAGCCTCGAAGAGGCCAAGAAATGGGGTAATGCAGCATTCATGAATGAAGGTCTGGTACTGACAGACCGCATAGCCGATGCCCCCATACCTACCGACCCCACACGCATGAACTTCATCCTCATGGCACTATGCAAGAAAGGACGTGCACAGTATAGCATCGACACCCGCGAGCAGACCGTCAAGCCTGGCGACCTGCTGTTCATCTCAGAGCGCCACATCGTCGACAACTACATGGCCTCGCCCGACTTCGAGTGTCTATGCATCATGGTCAGCACCGAGTTCTATCATGGATTCGTGCAGAATGTCAAGAACGTGTCGTCGCTGCTCATCTTCTCCATGAACAACCCCGTAGTGCCCTTGACACCTCGCGAGATACAAGTCTACTCTAACTACTACCATACCATTCGCGAGAAGATGTCCGACCACCAGCACCACTATCGTACCGACCTGGTGAAGTCGCTGTTGCTGGCAATGTTCTACGACATGAGTAACGTCATCTGGCGCGTTGAACAGCGAGGTACCAAGACACAAACCCGTGCCGATGCCATCTTCGCACAGTTCATACGCCTGCTGGAAGAGAATTTCCGGCAGGAGCGCCGTGTGGGATGGTATGCCGAACAGCTGTTCATCACGCCAAAATACCTGTCAGAAGTCGTCAAACAAGTCAGCAAGCGCACCCCCAACGAGTGGATAGACAACTACGTCATGCTGGAAGTGCGTGTGCTGCTGAAGAACACCACCAAGAGCATCAAGGAAATCACCGAGGAGCTCAACTTCCCCAACCAGTCGTTCTTGGGCAAGTATTTTAAGGAGCGTATGGGCGTCAGTCCTTCTGAGTATCGAAAAGATTAGCAACCTCGCAGAGCTCCTCATACCAGGCCTCGCCAAAGCGACGAATGAGAGGCTCCTTCAGGAACCGATAGACGGGAAGGTCGAGTGCCTTCCCTTTTTCTATAGCGTCGCGACAGACGGCCCAACGATGGTAGTTCAGACCTACCAGTCCGTCGCCAAAACGTTTCTCACGGATAGGATACAACGCACAGCTGATGGGCTTGACAAAAGCATTGGACTTAGGGCTTTTCACTGTCGTCTTCTGTCGATAGACCTTCTCCAACGCACACAGACAGTTGTCGCCCTCATAGCAGGTAAATACGCAGTCCTTGCCCCTGACGATGCTCGTCACCAGCTCGCCATCCCTGTCTGTATAGGCCACTCCCTGCTGGTCGATGACACTCTGTGCCGATGCCGACAGGTCAGGCCACACATCATCCAGCATATCCTCTATGCTTGCTATCTCGTCCATCGTCACTGGTGCTCCCGCATCGCCCTCCACGCAGCAGATGCCCTTGCACTTCTCGTAATCGCAGCAGAAGCGCTCCGTCAGTATCTCCGACGATATCAGCACCCCACCGACTTCCAGTATAGGAGGTATCTTGTTCTCTCTTGGTTGGCTTGGTGTAACTGTCTGGTCCATAAGTTCTTTCAATCTTTTGTTTACCACTGGATAGGCGTCAGCCCATGCTGCTGCAGATAGGCATTACAACGCGAGAACTGGTGCTGCCCGAACCAGCCTCCCCTATTGGCAGAGAGTGGCGATGGGTGTACCGACTCCAGCACGAGGTTCTGCTCTTTATTAATCATGTAGGCCTTGCCTCGCGCATAGCCGCCCCAAAGCATATATACCAGATGCTGGCGCTCTGTAGCCAAGGCCCTGATGGCTGCATCGGTAAACTGTTGCCACCCCAGCGCAGAGTGACTGTTGGCCTGGTGGGCACGTACCGTCAGCGTGGCGTTGAGCAGTAACACGCCCTGTTCAGCCCAACGTGTCAAGTTACCTGAAGTTGGAATGGGCGTACCCAGATCAGCCTGGATTTCCTTGAAGATATTCTGCAGCGAGGGCGGAAAAGGCACACCGTCCTGCACCGAGAAACTCAGTCCGTGAGCCTGTCCCGGTTCATGATACGGGTCCTGCCCGATAATCACCACCTTCACCTGGTCAAATGGGCACAGGTTGAAGGCATTGAATATCAGCTTGCCTGGGGGATAGCAGGTTGTTAGCATATACTCCTGTCGCACCGCCGCCGTCAACTGTGCAAAGTATGGTTTCTGAAATTCTGGGGTAAGACGCACCTTCCATTCCTCTTCAATCTGCACATTCATAAACGCTTTTTTTTGTTTTTGCTTGCAAAGGTAAGATAAAAAATGTATCTTTGCAAGCAAATTAGTGTAATTATGCTGCCCTTTTTCAAGAAAAAGCCAATCATCGGTTACCCGCACTCGTTTGCGAAACGCTTGACGTGGCGCATCATGCTGAGGATGATTATCGTCATGATTATCCCCGTTTTTCTGCTTTTCTGGCTAACCTATGGCATCGTGGCTGGTGGTGCCGAGGTAATCAGCGAGCGTGTGTTGAAAGGTGAGAAGGAGGAAGTGCGACGCATCACGTCCGACCTCTATATGGCTGCCACCAATACGGCACCTTTTATTCAAGAGGACCTGGACAACCCGGACCGGATGTACGAACTCATGAACAGGATGCTGAAACTGAACCCCTACATGCGCAGCTGCGGCATCTACTTCATTGAAGGATACTATCCGCAGAAGGGACGCTTGTTTGCTCCATACGCCATGCGGTGCGACAGTATTATCAAGGAGTCACAGGACGCTTGCGACCAAGGCAACGACTATGTGAAAGCCGAGTGGTTCAAGGAGGCCATTTCCAGCAAAAATGGCTACTGGGCCAAGCCCTTCTTCGACAACGACAAGGCACAGTCGCCACTGGTGTCTTACCTGTTGCCCATCCGCGACAAGAATCAGCAAGCGGTGGCCGTCTTGGGGGTCGATTTGTCGCTTGCATGGCTGAGTGAGAAGATACAGCCTATGAAGGCAACTTCTAAGAACGGCTCCAACGAATGGAATGCGTCTTATCAGATATACTACTACATGACCGACAGCACGGGCACCCTGCTGGTACACCCAGACACGAAACGTCTCGTCAAGGAGAACATCCAGTCTCATGTCACAAAAAGTCCCAATAACCATAACGGACACTTGACTCTCAACGACAGCCAGGAAGACGAGATTGAACTTGATGGTGAAAGTGTTCTCCTCTGCTCACAGGGGGTGAAATACACCAACTGGATCATCTCCATCGTGATACCCAAGGTCTTTATCGAAATCTTCGGCTATTCCGTTGCGGGCATCGCCATCACTTTCATCCTGATAGGTATGTTGGTGGTTTACATCTTCGGTCGCCGGTCTATCAAGAAAGATGTTAGCCCGCTGCAGCAGTTGGCAACGACTGCCGACGAGGTGGCCAAGGGAAACTTCCAGACAGCACTGCCTAAATTGAAGAGTTACGACGAAATCCATAAGCTACGCGACTCGTTTGAGGAAATGCAGCAGTCACTGGTCAAATACACTACCGAGTTACGTGCCACCACAGCCCAGAAGGCATCCATGGAGAGCGAGCTGAAGATTGCCCACGACATCCAGATGTCGATGTTGCCCAAGACGTTCCCACCCTATCCTGAGCGCACCGATATCGACATCTATGGCTCGCTGACTCCTGCCAAAGGCGTGGGTGGCGACCTGTTCGACTTCTACATACACGACGAGCAACTCTTCTTCTGCATTGGCGACGTCAGTGGCAAGGGCGTGCCTGCCTCGCTCTATATGGCCGTCACACGCTCGCTGTTCCGCAACGTGTCAGCCCATGTCTTCGAGCCTGAGAAGATTGTCACCGCCCTGAACAATGCACAGACCGAGGGTAACGAGACCAATATGTTCGTCACCATCTTCGTAGGCGTGCTCGACCTGACAACAGGTCTGTTGCGCTACTGCAACGCAGGCCACGACGCTCCCCTGCTCGTAGGACGCGACGTGGCTGCACTACCCTGCACCCCCAACTTGCCCATAGGCGTTATTTCAGGCTTCAAGTTCGAGAGACAGGAAATTCTCATCGACCCACAGACTACCATTTTCCTCTTCACCGATGGTCTAAACGAAGCCGAAGATGTCGAGCATGCCCAGTTTGGCGATCTGCGTATCTGGAATGTTGCCAAGAGGCTGTTGGCCCAGAATCACCATCAGCCCCAGACCTTCATTGACGAGATGACAGAAGCAGTACACCAGTTCGTAGGCGACGCAGAACAGAGCGACGACCTTACCATGCTGGCCATACAATATAAAGGAAAAACGAATTAAGGATGGAAACTATCAACGAATTCTTTCAGGTTGTCAGTTCGTTTCTGTGGGGCTGGCCAATGATTATTCTGCTGCTGGGTACACATGTGTTCCTGACGTTTCGCCTGCGCATACCACAGCGTAAGTTGCTGACAGGCATTCGACTCTCCATCACCAAAGACCCAGACTCCCAGGGCGACGTCACCCAGTTTGGTGCCTTGGCCACCGCACTGGCAGCAACCATCGGAACAGGCAACATCGTCGGCGTGGCTACTGCCGTGGCATTGGGCGGCCCTGGTGCGGTGCTATGGTGCTGGCTGACGGGCATCTTTGGCATGTCAACCAAGTATGCCGAGGCCCTGCTGGCTGTGAAGTATCGTGTTCAAGCCAAGGACGGCCATACCTATGGTGGTCCCATGTATGCCCTAGAGCGTGGTCTCAACATGAGGTGGCTGGCATTGCTCTTTGCCGTCTTTACCGCCCTGGCATCCTTTGGCATTGGCTGTACCGTCCAGGCCAATAGCATTGCCCTGCTTGCCAACGAAACGTTTGGCATTCCCACATGGATTATTGGTGCCTTTGTCTGCATCCTCACGGCCTTTGTCATCCTTGGGGGTGTCAAGAGTATTGCACGCGTCTGCACCTACCTGGTGCCCTTTATGGCAGTGCTCTACGTCATGGGCTGTATCGTCATACTCTGCATGAACAGCGTCTACGTATGGCCTGCCGTCAAGCTCATTGTCTATTCAGCCTTCCATCCCGAGGCTGCAGGAGGGGGCTTCGTGGGAGCTACCGTCATGATGGCTGCACGCTATGGCATTGCCCGAGGACTGTTCTCCAACGAGAGTGGTATGGGTTCCGCACCCATCGTCGCTGCTGCCGCCCAGACACGCAATCCTGTTCGTCAGGCATTGGTCAGCAGCACAGGAACCTTCTGGGATACCGTCATCATCTGTGCCCTGACAGGCGTGGTGCTTGTCTCGAGCATCCTGGCCTATCCCGACATCACCTACTCCGATGGTGCTGCGCTCACCAAAGTAGCCTTCTCCAAGATTCCCTATATTGGAGCTCCCCTGCTGACCTTTGGCATCCTCACCTTTGCCTTCAGCACCATCCTGGGATGGAGCTATTATGGCGAGAGTGCCGTCAACTACATCGAGCACCGGAAGTCAAACCGTTTCTATCGCATTCTCTACATCTGCTTCCTCTTCTTCGGTAGCATCATCAGCCTCGACGTCATCTGGAACATTGCCGACTGCATGAATGCGCTGATGGCTATTCCTAATCTCATAGCCCTGTTGCTGCTGAGTGGCGTTGCTGCCCGGGAGACCACCAAATATCTATGGAACAACCGGTTGGACGATGTAATGGAGGAAGAATAACACAAAAAGATAGCCTTGCCAACAGTTTGCAAGGCTATCTTTATTTTATGTAGTTTGTATTAGTCCTGAATCAAGCACTCACCTGTCATGTCTGCAGGCTGTTCCAGACCCATGATGTGCAGGATGCTGGGAGCCACGTCAGCCAGACGACCGTCCTTCACTGTGGCCGAGTTGTTGTTGGTCACATAGATGAAAGGTACCGGGTTCAGCGAGTGAGCCGTATTGGGCGTACCATCGGGGTTGATGACGTTGTCAGCATTACCGTGGTCGGCAATGATGATGGCCTCGTAGTCATTGGCCTTGGCAGCCTCAATCACCTCCTGTACACAGTGGTCAACAGCCCATACAGCCTTGGCAATGGCATTGTAGACACCCGTATGGCCCACCATGTCGCCATTGGCGAAGTTCACCACGATGAAGTCGTACTTATTCTCATTGATGGCAGCAACCAGCTTGTCCTTCACCTCGTAAGCCGACATCTCTGGCTTCAGATCGTAGGTAGCCACCTTCGGCGAGGGCACCAGGATGCGGTCCTCACCCTCGTAAGGAGCCTCACGACCACCATTGAAGAAGAAAGTCACGTGAGCGTACTTCTCAGTCTCGGCAGTGTGCAGCTGCTTCTTGCCCTGACGAGAGAGATACTCGCCTAAGGTATCCTCCACGTTCTCCTTAGGGAAGAGGATGTGCACGCCTGTGAAGGATGCGTCGTAAGGAGTCATGCAGTAGTACTGGAGTCCTGGAATGGTCTTCATGCCCTGCTCTTCCATGTCCTTCTGAGTGAGGACGATGGTAAGTTCCTTAGCGCGGT
>JAFPEE010000019.1 GCA_017389705.1 Prevotella sp. | reverse complement strand
CTCACGGCTTCTAAGTTTGAACTTTATTTTTTGGCGATTATAAAGGTACTCATTTTCTGTGAGTTACACAAACTTCGAAGCCTTTTTTATTCCTATTTTATGTTAAATTATGCAGGTGCGCCATCACTTGCGAAACTTTAGTATTTAATAATTTTAGACAGTGTAAACACGGTGTAATCTTTGCCGTGTTTTTCTTTTGCTGCACAAATAATAAGCCATAACTTTGCGGCCATGTTTAACCCATTAATACGTAAAGCTATGCTAAAGAAATTATTATTGCTTTATATTTCGTTATTATGCGTGACAACATTGTCAGCTCAAAAAGATTCCATACCACTTAATGCTGGTTATTTTGACCCATACGAAGGGTTAGGTGGCCATCCTCGCGGCCCCGTAGATCCCCCCACAGTTTATTTGGAGAACTACACCCTGACGTTCGCAGCCAACCATCCCGAGTATGTCCTATATATAAAGGATGAGAATGAGACGGTGGTTTATTCTACGGTTGTAACTTCTGCCGCGACGGAAGTTGTGTTACCCTCTACCCTCTCTGGTAATTACGAGATTAACCTTGTCATGAATGAGTGGTACTTCTGGGGGCATATAGAATTATAACCATCGTTAGTATGATGAAGGATTTGTTTGTCACGCAGTCATTATGACTGTCTTTGTAGTGTGCTTTGCACAAAGCACACTACATTGTACGTATGATGAATAACCTTCAAATAAGACACGGCGGAGATGGTTAATATATATTAAATACATCTTGTCGCATGCAGGATTCAACTATCTTTGTAGTTTATAAAAGTAGATAGTAACTTAAATATGAAGCGTATGAAAAAGTATTTCTTAATCTTTGCCCTTATGCTCATGGCTATGGGCTTGTCGTTTACAGTTGTATCGTGTTCGAATGATGATGATGAAAATAATTCATTGGTTATAGAAAAAGAAAATATCGTTGGAACATGGGAATTAAAAGGCTGGGGGAACGATATTTTATTCACAACATATACAAATGGTTATCTCACATTTTCTTCCGATGGAACATTAACAGGCAAAGGTAAAAGGAACCAGATATATGGTCATTATGTCTGCCAAGGTGATAAAATTGAGATGGATTATGCTACTACAAAGATTGGTTACACAAACGAAGAAGACTATTTTTTTGAAGAGAATTTAAGAAATGTTACGAAATATAGCTTCACAAAAAAGGGAAACCTCAGATTATATTATTCAATTGATGAGTATTTTGAATTAACATTGATACAAAGCTAATTATGAAACGATTATTTATACAAAGTATATTGCTAGGTATTTGTCATTTATGCTTTTCCCAAATTACCACAAACGAGCCACCTATAAGCGTATTGAAAGGTATAGTTTCAGAAAATTTATACACCAATACACGTATAATTAACCTTGCTGTACCCAATATGGTTAAAATTCTCTATGAAGATTCTATAAACTCATACAAGGCAGATATGTTACAGCGATATGCTGTTAAAATACCTGTCTCAATTAATATGTACGAATATGGAGATTGGATAGATTTGGATGACGGAAATGGTTAATATATATTAAATACATCCTGTCGCATGCAGGATTCAACTATCTTTGTAGTTTATAAAAGTAGATAGTAACTTAAATATGAAGCGTATGAAAAAGAAATTCTTTATCTTTGCCCTTATGCTGATGGCGGTGGGCTTGTCGTTTACAGTTGTATCGTGTTCAAGTGATGACACGTACATGTATGATGGAAATCAACAAGATATATTGACAAACAATGAGGGGAATATAAAATTCCGTCTATTAAATCAAGACGGTGTTGAAACCACAGTGTTCAAAAAAGGAGAAAATATTATATTTGACTTAAGTATAGAAAACAACACTGACGTCAATTGGACATTGGTATATGGCTTTAAGGGAGGAGATCTTGTTTTGGGCGAGGATTTCTTTTGCGTATATAAAGCAAACGGAGAGTATATCGGAGTTCCTTGGTCTGGAATGTTTTGTGAAGAATCCTTACAACAAGAGTGGATATATCTGCCTCATAGTATAGTACATATCAAATGCCCTTGGTATATGGATTCTTCTATCTGGATTGGTAATCCTCTATGTAAAGGAACTGTCTCCGGTGAGGATTGGCCCGTACTTTCTGAGGGAAGTTATTATACAGCATTTTCAATCACTTACAACAAAAATCTCGGATTACTTTCGCCCGATATGAAAGAACAAAAGTTTATTATCCATTTTGAAATCATCTAATATGAAATATACATTATTAATCATACTATCATTAATTCTATCTACGAACAAAGTATTCGCACAAATTGAAACTCGATATTTCCAAAATAGAGATGCCCTTGATAGTCTTTATAAACAAATACATCCAAAAACCATCTACCATCTTCCAACATTTGATTTGAAAGAGCTTCAAAAAGAAGATGCAGAATTAGAAAATTGCGATGTTCCATATCGATTTGGAAAGGGTTTCGATGTATCCTATACTCTTTCTGATGGTGAGTGGCAAGATGTTGAAGGAGGTCGTTTGTGGTCTATCACATTTGAGTCTTCTGGGGCTTTATCTTTGAATTTCATTCTTGAAAACGTACAAATACCAGAAGGAGGGTATTTGTATGTTGTGAACCAAGAACGAACAACTTTATACGGTCCTGTGTACGACAAAAATATAGGAAAAAATAGAACTTTGATGACAGATGTAATTCCTGGAACATGTGCAAACCTTTTATTATTTGAACCCAATGAAAGACAAGGCACATCATCAATTAATATAAAAAAAATTGTGCATGGATATCGTTCGATAGAAAATGAATTTTATGGTCAGAATGGTTCTTCTGCAACATGTAACATTGATATAGCTTGTCGACCAGATTTTGAACAGGAGTCAAAAGCAGTGGGCCTTGTTTTATTATCGAGTGGTACTGAGTGGTGTAGTGGTTCACTTATTATGTCAACAGACTGTTCTCTCAAGCCTTATTTTTTAACAGCATTCCACTGCATAGATTACACAAAAGATGGAACATTATCAGTAGATGAAATCGATAATGCAGAGAACTGGATGTTCAAATTCTACCACAAAAAAATAGAATGTAATGAATCATCCATACACACTGGTTACACTTATAATAGCGACACTTTTCGCGCAGGATGGAATTCAACAGACTTTGCTTTAGTTGAAATTAATGGAACAATAAATTATAATAACCTTACTTTGTTAGGATGGGATAGAACTGGTGTCACCCCTACTAGTGGAAATTGTATTCATCATCCGTGTGGAGATATTATGAAAATAAATACGATAAACTCCCCATTTAACAAGTCATCGTGGAATGGAACAAATAACCATTGGTATGTTAATTGGGATGAAGGTGTTACTCAAGGTGGATCATCTGGCGCGCCTTTTCTTGATCAAAATAAACATATTGTTGGTCAAAATCATGGAAAACTTATCAGTCAAGATAATTTGTCTTTGTGTGAGAGAAACAGGTCTGATGGTGGGATGTTTCATCTTTCATGGACAGGTGGTGGGTCCGACAGTACAAGACTTAGCAACTGGTTAGACCCTTATAATACAGGAGTTACCGTTATGCCAAGTAGCTTTGATATAAATATCTTAGGAGAAAGTAACATATATAGTTCAAACGTCTATACAATATACCCAATACCGAGCTTTTATTCTGTATATTGGAGCCTATCAGGAGCCAACGCCTCCTGCTATACCGTACACAACAACACACCGTCAATAAATCAGTGTACGGTTACCTTAAAAGACAGCGTTGACTTTGTAAATACCAATGACCTTGTGCTCAATGCACAAATCAAGTATGGTAGCACCGTTATCACCACTGTAACCAAGCCCCTGACACCTGTCTATATCTATGGTCCGACAGTCCCCTACTCAACGGAGATGTACGAGGTAAACAACCTTCCCGACGACTGTACCGTCAGCTGGAACTGGTCTGGAACGGGACTGACCATTGACAACACACCCGTTTTGGTAGAACCGTATTATTCCACGAACAACTACTTCAAACTGGTACGCAACAACCTGGACTATGCCAGGGGAACCCTTACGGCTACTATTAATAGAAGCGGAAACACCGTTGCGACTATTTCTAAAACTCTTGACACGGGTGTCAATTTCTCCGGGACATGGTATCAAGGTTTGAATAGTCCCAGCACTCTGACTTGCGGAAACACTTATGCTATTAGTGGGTCGCAAGTGGTTCTGCAGTCTGACAATTTTATAGGCCGGACTATGACATATTCATGTAATGGAATGTTGCTCTTTGGGGGAGTGTCACATTCAGGCAACACCATTTCGTTTACTCCTATTCTTCCTGCATTGAAGGGCGACGAACCTAACGCAAATCCCGGCTTCGGTAGCTCAGTTACTATTAACGTCACGGATGCCACTACTCACGAAGCATTTAAGTTTACATTTTATATTGAACCTCAACACCCGTCGAATCCACCAATTCTGAGCATGGCCGTTTCAGGCAACGAATACACCTTTACCATCGATGAGGCTTCGGAAAGCCGACAGGCATGGACTTTGGAAGTAGTGAAAATTGATACAGGACAGCAAGTCTATAGTGGTACTACTGACAATGCATCACAAACGGTAAGGACCTCTAACTGGCAGTCGGGCATATATGCAGCCCTTGTCAGAAGGAATGGTCAGATAGTAGCAACACAGAAAATGACCATCAAATAAAATGTAACAGAAATAGTTAATATATATTAAATACATCCTGTCGCATGCATGCTGGTGACGGCATCGAGTTCGAAGATGAAGCACCATATTTAATGGTCAATGACACATGACAGATATGACGGATAAAAACAGGAATCCCTCGCGCGTGTACGCAGGAACTCTTGGCAGTGTCAACACTTCCCGCGTACACGCGAGAGAAATAAGGAAACCATGTGTCATATCCGTCATCCGTCATGTAAAAGTGAAAAATGAAGATCATCACCGAAAAATTCTGCATCGACGTGGAGGAGTGAGGATATCGCTCTCTTGACGACAGAAATATTTGTAGCATTGGGAAACAGTGGGAAGAACGCGGAGGAAACGGGAGGAAACGGAAATCGGGGGTCAGAATGCCGTACCTTTGCACTGACAACGAGGGAGCGGCGGCCTGAGCTGAAGTTTGGTACCGACAAAGCAAGGGTTTCCTACCGACAAACTGGTAGTTACATGCCGAGTAACTGGTAGTTTCCTACCGAGAAACTCCGCGTCGTGAGAGAACCATAACGTCTAAGAATTAAGAATTACGATGTACGAATTACGAAGTTCGATGTGTCGCCTTCGGCGAGGATGATGTTTGATGTACGATGTACGATGTTTAAAGTACTTCTTCCTTCATCCTTCGTACTTCTCCCTCGGGCAAAGCCCGATACATCGTACTTCCAACTTCGTACTTTCTAATTAATGATAAGATGCACCTTGGAAATACAAAGAAAAATGTTTTTTTTCTTTGCATTTCGCTCGGTTTTCACTACCTTTGCCAACGAAATCACAAACATTAACAACTTTTGAACGTATGAAGAGAGTGTTTCTGCTGGGTGTGGTGCTGCTATCGACAGCATGGGCTGGGACGGTGACGGCCCAGACGGCACGCGAGGAAATCAAGGCCAACAAGTACTTGGCTGGTTCTAACTACCTGGACTACGACCGCCATCGGTCAGACAAGGCGCTGACACCTGCCCCGAAGGGATACGTGCCTTTCTACATGTCGCACTACGGACGTCATGGCTCGCGCTGGCTGATTAGTGAGGATAGCTACACGAGTGTGGTGGAGCCGTTGCAAAAGGCACAGCAGGCAGGTAAGCTGACGGCAAAGGGTACTGATGTGCTGAAGGTGCTGGAGGCATTTCTGCCTACGACGATAGACCGTCTGGGCGACCTGACGACGGTGGGCGAGCGCCAGCACCACGGCATCGCCAAACGCATGGTGCAGAACTTCCCCGAGATATTCAAGACGAAGGGGGTGCAGATTGACGCACGCTCGACAACGGTGAACCGCTGCATACTGTCGATGACGGCAGAGTGTGAGGAGCTGGCTGCGGCGAACCCCTCGGCACGCATCCACAACGACGTGAGCAAGTCGCTGCAGTACTACCTGAACCAGGAGCGCTCAGGTCTGGTGAAGTCACTGGGCCGCAAGGGCCGCGAGGTGCGCAGGAAGATGGGCGACAACATTACGCCGGACCGTCTGATGGGCGTGTTGTTCAACGACCAGCAATGGGTGAAGGAGCATATCAACGCATGGCCGCTGATGTCGAACCTGTTTGAGATAACGACGAACATGCAGAGCCACGACGACGGTGCCGACCTGTACTGGCTGTTTACGGAGGACGAGCTGTACGAGCAGTGGCACATGCGCAACCTGGGTTGGTACATAGACTACGCTGCTGCGCCCCAGACGGATGCCATCATGCCGTTCACCCAGCGTAACCTGCTGCGCAACATCATTGAGACGGCGGACACGGTGACACAGACGCAGGCAGCGCTGCGCTTCGGCCACGAGGTGTGCGTGATGCCGCTGGCGTGCCTGCTGGAGCTGGGCAACTGCGGTGTGCAGGTGGCCGACCTGAAGGAGCTGGACGCGCAATGGCGCAACTACGACATTTTCCCCATGGCAAGCAACATCCAGCTGGTGTTCTACAGAAAGGCTGCGGGTAAGGGACAACACAACACCACACGCTCGACGAGAGAACAGGACATTCTGGTGAAGGCCATGCTGAACGAACGCGAGGTGACACTGCCTGTGGAAACGACGACATATCCTTACTATAAGTGGAGCGACCTGCGTGCCTACTACCTGCAGAAGCTGGCCAGCTACGACGCCAAGGAGGCTGCCATGCCCAAGGTGAAAGAGGTAGATGAGCAATACACGAAATACTACAAGAACCTGCCTGTGGAGGTGGAGCCTGTGAAACGCCCGACGATTCCGAGGTACAAGGTGAACCTGAAGGATATGGGAGGCGTAGGCGATGGTGTGACGCTGAACACCGAGGCCTTCAGCAAGGCTATTGACAAGCTGGCGGCTGAGGGTGGCGGACGTCTGGTGGTGCCCCAGGGCATCTGGCTGACGGGTCCCATCCACCTGAAGAGCAACATAGAGCTGCACTTAGAGCGCAACGCCGTCATCTACATGTCGCCCGACAAGCAGCTGTTTGTCAATCCCGACGACCCGCAGGGCAAGTGCTTCTCGGGCATCAACGCCACGGACTGCAAGAATGTGGCCATCACCGGCAAGGGTGTCGTGGACGGCAACGGCGCCGACTGGTACTACGTGAAGCGCGACAAGCTGAGCGACGTCGAGTGGAAGGCGCGTCTGGAGCGTGGCGGCCAGCTGGCCGAGAAGGGCTCGAAGTGGTATCCGTGGAACCTGAAGTCGGCGTATGGCGACATAGCGCCGACAGCAGAGAAGCAGGAGCACATGCGCGCCGACCTGGTGAGGCTGTGGAACTGCGAGAACGTGCTGTTGGAGGGTGTCACCTTCCAGAACTCGCCCCGCTTCCACATACACCCCTTCTACTGCAAGAACCTGATTATTGACGGCATCAACGTGCGTTGTCCCTGGAACGCCCAGAACGGTGACGGCATCGACATCACCGACTGCCATCAGGTGCTGCTGGTACGCTCGAACATCGACGTGGGCGACGACGGCATGTGCTTCAAGAGCGACCCGCCCAAGACAGGACTCATCAGTGGCAACGAGGACGTCGTGGCAGAGGACAACTTCGTGCGCCACGCCCATGGCGGCTTCGTGCTGGGCAGCAACACCAGCAGCGGCATGCGCCGCATGGTGGTGCGCAACAACACCTTCTCGGACACAGACACCGGCCTGCGCTTCAAGAGCGGCATAGGACGCGGAGGCAAGACGGAGCAGCTATACATCTCGGACATCATGATGACGAACATAGCCCACGAGGCCATCATCTTCCAGTGCGACTATGCAGGCAAGGCCCCCAACGAGACCACCGACCTGTACAAGCAGAAGAAGTACATGGAGCAGTTTACCCCCGAGGAGCGTAAGTGGACGCCCGACTTCCAGGACATCCACATCGAGAACATCACCTGCCTGGGCGCCCAGACGGCCATCAAGGCTGCCGGACTGACAGGGCTGGACTGCGTACACGACATAGACATCAAGAACAGCACCTTCGTCTACCGTCAGGCAGGACAGCAAATAGACGAGGAGACGACAAAGATAGACATTTCTAATGTTAAACTCATTCAACAATAAAAACAACAAAACAATGAAAAAGACCGTTTTACTCAGCGTCATGCTGATGGCAGCCTTTGCTGCAAAAGCCCAACTGAAAGTAGCTCCGAAAATCATGATGGGCGACGAGAAGAGTTACGTAACCACCAGCGTTATCAACATGCCCGGACAGAAGCCTGTGACCATCACCGAGGAGACGACCTACAAGGTTGCCGAGGTGCTGTCGGAGGGTTGCGTGCTGAGCGTAGAGAACACGAAGGTGACCTCTGACGCCACTGCCGACAACGTAGCAGGACAGCTCATCGCTGCCACTCAGGAGCTGATGATGGGTGTGGAGATTCGCCTTGCTGCAGACATGGAAGGTGTGCCCCAGCGCATTCTGAACTTCGACGAGGTAAAGAAGAAGATAACTACCGCCGCTGACGTACTCATCGACAAGATGCTGAAGACTGCTCCTCAGCTGGCGCAGATGCCCAAGGAAGCCCTAAAGGCCCAGATTACGGAGAACGCCACCCAGGAGAACATGCTGAAGAGCCTGACGAATGGTGCCAGCCCGCTGGCGCTGAACGGCAAAACCATCATGACAGGTGCCCAGGACGAGTACGTGAACGACCAGAGTCTGAAGATGAAGCGCATGTACTTCGTCAACGGCAACAAGGTGACCACCAACTCGACCATGAACATGAGCAAGGACGAGATGAAGCAGCTCATCATTGACACGGTGACCAAGATGGCTCCCGACCAGGCCGAGATGATCAAGCAGAACATTGACCAGGTGATGGCCAGCGGCATGGTAAAGATTGACATGAAGGAGACTGTTGTCTACGACATGCAGGACGACGGCTGGGTGAAGAACATCACCAGCGAGACAACCAACGAGAGCATGGGTCAGAACATCACTATGAAGGCTACCGTAAGCCTGAAGTAAGCACGACCCAAATGAGATATAAAAGAGAAGCACCGCTTTTTAGGGCGATGCTTCTCTCTTTTTCTTGTATCTACTTGCGATGCTCGGACATGTACTCGCGAGGCGACATGCCGTAGAACTTCTTGAAGATGGTGGAGAAGGAGGCAGCGTTGTTGAAGCCGCAGGCATACATGACCTCGGTGATGTTCATGTTCTGCGACGCCAGCAGGTGTGCAGCCTGCTTCAGACGGATGTTACGGATGAAGTCGTGAGGCGTTTGGCCTGTCAGCTCCTTCATCTTGCGATGCAGGTGGACGCGACTGATGCCCACTTCCTCGGCTATGGCATCGACGCTGAGGTCTGAGTTGTTGATATTCTTGTTGATGACCTTCATGACACGGTCCAGCAACTGCTCGTCGGGCGACTTCATCTTCACGTCGTCAACTTGATCTTCCAACTGGTCGTTGCGTCCATACTTCAGGCGTAGCATCTGGTGGGTATGGATAAGGTTGACGATGGTGCGACGGAGGATATCCATATTGAAAGGTTTCATGACATAGGCATCGGCACCCATCTCAAGACCTTCCAGCTGGTCCTCGTCGCGACTCTTAGCAGTGAGCAGAATAACAGGTACATGGCTGGTGGCGGGATTGCCTTTTATCTTGGAGCAAAGCTCGTTGCCATCCATCTCAGGCATCATGATGTCGCTGATGACCAGGTCGGGAGTCTTCCTTAGTACCTCGCCCAGTCCGGCACGTCCGTTCTCTGCCGTGCTGACCTCGTAGTGAGATGACAGCTCGGAGGCCAGATAGTCGCGAATCTCGGCATCGTCCTCGACGATGACAATGCGCTGACGACTTCCTACCTTAGGCAGTTCGGTAGAAGTCTGGACAGGGGCCTCTGCCATGAGTTCCTCGTCAATGAGACGGCTAGCGTGCGAGACATCCTCCTTATCGATTATCATCTCCTCGGGTTTCAGGTGTTGGTTGCCCAGAGGGATGGTGACCATGAACTCACAACCTTTGCCGTCGCTGTTATTGAAGGCCTCAATGGTGCCATGATGCAACTCGACGAGTGAGCGTGTCAGGTCAAGGCCTATGCCTGTTCCTGTCTTGCGGTCGTTGACATGCGAAGGAGACTGGTAGAAGCGTTCGAAGATACGGTCGAGCTTGTCTTCGGGAATACCCTCGCCTGTATCCTTGATGGAGATGCGCACCTGCTGCGCATCGTGGGTGACACCCATGCGTATCTCGCCACCCGTAGGCGTGAACTTAAAGGCATTGCTGAGCAGGTTGACGACGACCTTGTCGAAGTTGCCTCGATCAATCCATACAGGCAGCATCTGCGTATCGTGCTCGTAGGGGAAGCTGATGTTCTTGGCCTTGGCCTGCTGACCAAAAAGGGTGTGGATATCGCCCAAGAACGAGATGAGTTCCGTCTCGCACATATGCATCTGCATCTGTCCCTTGTCAATCTTACGGAGGTCCATCATCTGGTTGATGAGTCCGAGGATGCGCTCTGCATTGCGACGGATGGTCTCGTAGACGCTACGACGATGCGGGTCTTCGTCTTGCTTGATGAGCGACAGCAGGGGTGTGACGATGAGCGTCATAGGAGTGCGAATCTCATGCGAGATGTTCATAAAGAACTTGAGTTTGGCGTCAGCCATCTCCTCGGCATGAATGTGCTCCTGCAGACGCAGGCGGTCTTGTTCCTTGCGGCGACGGAAGCGCAGGTAGCGCCAGACAACAGCAGCCAGGGCCAGCAGATAGAACAGATAGGCTAGTGGCGTGCGGTACCAGGGGGCATGAATGACTACCGTGAAACAGCGCTCTGGGGTTGTGATGCCGTTCTGCTCTGCAATGACGCAGAATTTGTAGTCGCCAGGGGGCAGATGGCTGAAGGTAATCTCGTTTGCGCCAGGCTGCATGCGCACCCACTCCTCGCTATTGATGCGATAGCTGTAGACGATATGCTCGGGATTGTCGAAGGTGAGTGTCGACAGCTGCAGGGCAAAGGTGTTGTCACTATGGCTGAGGGTGAAACGGTTGGCAGCGATGACAGTAGTATCAACCACAGACCATAGGCCAGACATGGTGGCAGGGGTGACGGGTTCGCCATTGACGGAGAAACCTGTCAGCTTGACCTCCGCTTTCCACTCGCGCTCCTTGATGTCCTGAGGACGGAACCACGTGATGCCTCCAAGTCCACCAAACAGCAGCTGACCATCGGCACTCATCCACGAGGCACCATCGCTGAACTCGTTAGACTGCAAGCCATTGTCGACGAAGTAGTTGCTGGTCTTGCCTGTCTTGGGATCAAGGCGGCAGAGGCCATGGTCAGTTGAGATCCACAGGTTGCCCTGCTGGTCCTCCTCGATGCTCGAGATGCCATTGTCAGCCAATCCTGTCTCGATGGCCAGGTGGCTGGTCTTACGTGTCTTCAGGTCGTAACACAGCATGCCGTCATTGGTACCCACATAGAGGCGTCCTCCAAACTCGCGGGCCACACGGGTAGGCATGCCATAGTTCAGACAGTTCTGTCCGAAGGTGGTGAGCCAGCTGTCTTTCTCGATGTCGAGGGCACAGACACCCATGGTGGTAGCGGCATAGAGGCGCTTGCCATCAGGCGACAAGGCGATTTGCGAGATATAGTTGTTGGACAGACTGTTATCCTTGCGATTGGTAGTAGCCTCGTCGTCTTGCACGTAAGCTTTAACATTGCCTGTCTCGACGTCCAAACACAGCAGACCATAGCCCATTGTAGCCATCCAGACACGTCCATGGGAGTCGCTCTTCAGGGCAAAGACACTAAGGCCAGGACCTTGTGGCAGCAAGTGAGGATGGTACTCCAGGGTGCGACTGTCTATCCATCCGCAACCTTCTTTGTAGGAGCCTACCCAGATGCGCCCGTGGTTGTCTTCCGTCATACCCAGAACAGTGGCGGGAAAGCCTTCCTTGAAGTGGCGTACCACCTTTGCCGAAGCATCCAGACAGTAGAGGCCGTCTTTGTCAGTGCCTATCCAATTGTAGCCACTACGACTCATCAGCACGCTGGTGACGCAGGCTGAGCCTATGCGATTGCGACTGCCCAGCTTATAGCCCATATAGTGGAAACCCGTGGTCTTGCCTGGGTGCATGTAGATGCCTTTCTGCAACAAGCCAAGCCAGATGTTGCCATTGCGGTCCTCGCAGATAGAATACACCTTGGAGGAGTTCAGGTCGACATCACGACTGTAGTAGGGGTTATCCGTCAGCTGACCTGTCTTGGGGTCGTAGATGGCCATACCCAGTCCGTCATAGCCTATGAGAATGTGTCCATCGCTTCTGACATAGAGCGTTGATATATGCTTTTTACCTGTCCCCTCAATATGGGTGATGGTTCCTGGCGTCTTGCTGTCTTCAGCTTCGAGACGGAACATGCCCGCATTGGCAGTGGCGACATAGAATTGTCCTTGCCGATCCTCGCACACGTCGCGTACCATACTTAACTGGCTTTCATCTTGGAAATAGCGTTTGACGGTCTTCCCATTCCAGCACAGTAGCCCCTGCGTCTCTGTAACCAGCCAAAGGCGCCCCTGACGATCCTCTAACATGCGATGGATGGAAACGACTTCACCTAACACACTTGCCATCTGGTGGGCTTCATGGTCATTGGTCATGCGTAACAGGCCATGTCCTGACGTGCCTATCAAGACCTCACCGTTCTGACGCTGCAGAATGCAGGTTACGTAGGAAGGCACAGCACGATTGGCTATGTCGTAGGTCGTTACATCGTGGAAACACTCGCCGTCATATGTCTGCAGAGCACCATACATGCCTATATAGAACAGGCCGTTGCGGTCCTGCAGCATGCAGTTGACGTAGTTGCTGGCCATACCCAGGTCACGACTCGACTCTTTCTTCAGGATGCGGAACTGATAGCCGTCATAGCGGTTCAGTCCATTACGCGTAGCCACCCAGATAAATCCATCGCGGTCGATGTAAATCTGCGTTGTGAAACTACTCGACATCTGCTTGTCAGCATCGAACAACTTTCCCATCTGGGCTTTAGCACCTAGAATCCATACGAATAGTGTCAGAAAAAGTGTTAGTCCTTTACATGTCATAATAATACAAGTTCGGTTAGTCAGTTTGTTAAACTGATGCAAAGTTAAGCATTTTCGCCTTTTCCTCCAAACTTTATTTCATGTAACACCGCGTAATGTTACATTTGATAAAGTTTTCGTTACTTTTCCCAGTATAGGCGGATTCTGACAGCAGCGCCTCAGAGAAGGTTGGTTCGCAAACGCTCAGACATGCAACAGGGTTGCTGGAACACTTTCCGGCAACCCTGAAGTTACAAAACAAACTACTAATGATAATATTACTAAAACAAATCTTTTCCGAAGAGCCCTCCCGGGTTTCCTAATGCAAAGGTACGAAGTTTTCTTGAAACAGACATTTTACGAAGTTTCAGAAGTTTTCGAATTTGTATCATGTGCGAAAAAAATCCTATCTGAACAGTAACGGAGCCATCTCCCTGAGCGAGCGACGCCATGTGAGGAACTCATGGGCAGTCCCTTCAGAGATGTATCCTACAGCAGGCAGACCAGCAGCTTTTAAGGCTTCTGTGGACTTGAGGATGGCGTCAGGGCGCTCCTTGTCGCCACAGCTCTGGAAGATAAGGCGTACCTGCTTGGGGTCTTTGATATCCTCTGGGGCATACTGTCCACCAGATAGCAGTCCGTAGTATCCGAAGACCTCAGGACGACGCAGAGTGATTAGCTTGGTCTCGAAGCCACCCATCGACAAACCTGCCATAGCCCGACTCCACTTGTCTGTCTTTGTCAGGAAGTGGCTGTCAATATAAGGTATCAGCTCGTCAACCAGCACCGTCTCGAACTCCTTGGCAGTAAACTCGTGGATGTGTCCAAAGCGCACGTCGTTGGTCATGCCATACGTCATGACGATGATGAAAGGCTTCACCTTACCTTCGGCTATCAGGTTGTCCATGATGAGGCCTGCACAGCCCTGCTTGCCCCAGCTGGTCTCGTTCTCGCCCCAGCCATGCTGCAGGTAAAGCACTGGGTATCTTGTCTGCTTTTGGCTTTTGGCCGATAGCTGTTGGCTATAGGTGGGAGGCGTATAAACCCATGCAGTCTTGACCTCTCCTGTGCTCTTCGAGGAGTACAGCACCTGTTGCATCATGCCATGAGGCACATCCTTCCGACAGGCATAGAAGTCCTGGTCGGGAGCAGGAATCTCCATGCCACTCTCCCAACGGCAGGAGCCAAAGAAGTTGTCTGTTCCTGGGTCGTTGACCATACATCCGTCAATGGTCAGGTGATAGTAGTGGAAGCCAGGGTCCTCTGGGCGATCAGTAACGCCTGTCCACACGCCATCCTTATCCTTGCGCAACACCGTACCGCCACGTCCTCCCAGACCCAGGCTGACGATAACAGACTTGGCGTCAGGAGCTACGATGCGGAACTTCACAAAACCCTCGCTGTTAACCATCGGATACTGTTGTCCGGGCTGATTCCAGTAGTTGGGTTTGAAGTCGTCTTTAGGCTGGCGCTGGTCTACAGCAGCGTCGAAGTCGCATACGGTATAGTAGACGTGCTTAGGCTTGTACTGCTCGTCGAACAGCAACGGATGGTTGTTTACGCCCAGCCAAGTGTCACGATCTGAGAGGTTCCAGAAGGTGACGCAGTCAATGACATCCTTGTGTTTGCGGAAGATGCGGAAGATGCGGTTGTACTGGTCTTCCTGCAGGGTTTTCAGATAAGGGGCCAAGGGCTTGGCCTCACCTCGCGAGAACTGCAGCTGACCACCCATCTCGGTATTGGTACGCACGTCAAGCTCCGTCACATGGATGTGCTTTACCAGCTCGGCATACTTCGTGATGGCAGCATCGATATCCTCCTCCGAAGGACCATAGATGTTGTAGTGCCCCTGCATGCCTATGCCATGAATGGGCACACCCTGCTGCTGCATCTTCTTTACCATATTATATATACGGTCACGCTTGCCTGGGTCACACTCGTTGTAGTCGTTATAGAACAGCAAGGCGTCAGGATCAGCCTCGTGGGCATACTCGAAAGCCTTGGCTATGAACTCGTCGCCACAAAGTTTCCAGTGCGTGCTCTCACGATAGGGACTGCCTGGGGTCCACTTACCATTGGCAAAGGTACCTCGCGGATTGTCGGCTATGGCCTCGTTCACCACATCCCAGCAGTAGACCACGTCCTTATAGCGATTGACGACGGTATGGATGTGCTCGCGCAGACGCTGGTAGAACACTTCCTTCTTGACAGGACGTCCCTTCTTGTCCTTGAACATCCAGTCCGAGAACTGCGAATGCCAGCAGAGGCAGTGGCCACGCATCTTGATGCCGTTTTGTCGGCAGTAGTTGGCAATAGAGTCCGCGGCCCCCCAGTTCCATACACCCTCAGCAGGATGCAGGGAGACGGGTTTCATGTCGTTCTCTGCCGTCACGCTGTTGAACTCCTGACGTATCAGGGCTTGCTGGCTGGTGTCGGTAATGTTACGCTTGTTGACAGCCACACCTATCTTAAAATAGTCGAGATAGGCATTCTTCAAGCCTGCTTCTCCCTGCG
>JAFPEE010000195.1 GCA_017389705.1 Prevotella sp. | reverse complement strand
AGCATCCACGAGGTACATCTTGAGGTTATACAGATTCGGTGTCTCTGCCGTCCATTTCAAGGGGTTGCTGATATGCTTGCTCATGTTCAGCGTCAATGTGCTGCTGCCGCTGGCGAATGTTGCCGCCTGACTTTCCAGTCGGGCCACCTCTTTTCCATTGGCACCGGTCAGCACGGCCTGCACCTTAAGGGGAGTCGTTATAGGCTGCTTGTCATAGCTTCTGACACTTACCTCGATGTTCAGGTCGGCATCTCGGTAATCCTTGTCCAGATCGGTGGTCACATACCAGTCGAACAAGCGGGTCTTGGGCGTGGCATAGAGATAAACATCGTCGAAGATGCCTGCCAGGCGCCAGTAGTCCTGACCCTCGAGATAAAAGCCGTCGCTGTATTTGATGACCTTCATGGCCAGCGTGTTGCGGCCTTTCTTCAGATATTTTGTAATATTGTACTCGGCAGGCTCCTGAGCTCCCTCATTGTAGCCCACCTCCTGACCGTTAATCCACAGGAACGATGCCGAAGCCACCTTCTCAAAACGCAAGAATACCTCCTCACCGCTCCATTCGGCGGGAATGGTGAAGGTAGTGCGGTAGGCACCTGTCGGGTTGTAGTCGCGTGGTGTCTTGGGTGGGTCGGCCTTGAATGGCGCCGACACGTTGCGGAATAGTGGGTCGCCGTAGCCTCTCATCTCCCAGTTCGACGGCACGTCGATGGTGGCCCACTTCGCGTCGGAGTATTTCTCCTCGTAGAAGTTGGCTGGTATCTCCTGCGGTGTGTCGGCGTAGCAGAACTTCCAATTGCCGTTGAGCAGGACGTGATGACCCGGAATGTAGTACGCGCGGCTTTCCTCCTGCCCGTATTCGAACACGTCGAGGTTCTCGATGAAATGATACAGGTCGTCAAACCCTCTCGTTTTCTCTGTCTGTGCCATAGCACCTATCCATGCGCACAACACCATTGAAGCAAATACAACTTTTTTCATGAACTTCACAAAACATATTAAAACTTTTGGCAAAAGTACTTCATTTTAATGTAAATTCGCTAAATTTGCAGCAATTATTAAATAAGTTTAGGAAATTTGGCTATGTCATATTATGGACACTCAGATGATTCTGCCGAAGAAGACAGCGTTGTTGTTAGAAATCAAACAAATTAACAAGTAATATATGACTTACAAAAACATTCTTCTCATGGCCGGTTGTGCGCTCTATGCAGCAGTCCAGGCTCAAGTGACTATCGATATCGACGCTCAGCAGCGCGGACCGAAGGTGAGTCCGATGCTCTATGGCATCTTCTATGAAGACATCAACCACGCAGCCGACGGCGGTATCTATGCCGAACTGATACGTAACCGTTCGTTTGAGGACGGACCTCGCTATGGTGCACCAGCCGATATGCAGGGATGGTCAACCTATGCAGCAGCCCCGTCGCAACTCACGGCAAGACTCATACAACCCACGAAAAAGACACCACTGCTTAACAGTGTGCAGCACAACGCCCTGGCACTCGACATCAAGGCTTCGCCCACGATGCCCGTCTGTCTGGTAAACGAGGGCTTTTGGGGCATCAATGCCGTACGGGGACGCTGTTATCGTCTGTCGTTCTGGGCAAAGACTCTGAAATACCAAGGCACCGTGAAAGCCACGCTCTGCTCGAAGGACGGCTCACAACTCTATGCTGAGACCGTGGTCAGCCAATTCCCTGCTGTTAAGGCCCAGGGCTGGACGAAGTACGAAGCCACCCTCACCGCCAACGACAACGATCCGCAGGCGCAGTTTGCACTGGTGTTCGACGGCGTGGGGCAGGTGCAGATAGACATGGTGAGCCTTTTCCCGCCCACCTTCAAGAACCATGAGAACGGCATGCGTCCCGATCTGGCTAACATGCTGTGGCAGCTGCACCCGAAATTCATGCGTTTCCCCGGAGGTTGTTTCGTGGAGGGGCAGGAGAGTCCAGACAATGCTTTCCGCTGGGAACGTACCATCGGTCCGATTGAGGAGCGTGAGGGGCACTGGAACGTGAACTGGGGCTATCGCACTTCCGACGGACTGGGTTACCATGAATACCTGCAGTTGGCCGAGGACTTAGGGGCCAAGCCGCTTTATGTGGTGAATGTGGGAATATGGCATGGGGGCATGACTCCTTATGACAGCATCCAGCCGTGGATCGACGAGTGCATGAATGCCTTGGAGTATGCTAACGGTCCCGTCACATCGAAATACGGTGCTATGCGTGCTAGGAACGGACATCCGGAGCCTTTCGGAATAGAATATTTGGAGATAGGTAACGAAAACAACCAGCCGGACCCTCGTCAGCAGAGTGACCACTACTACGAGCGCTACGAACAGTTCTACAAGGCCATCCGCTCTAAATATCCCGAGATGAAGATCATCGGCAACGTGGTGGCATGGGGCGACGACAACCCCAAGTGGAATAGCAAACTGTCCGTTGACCTGCTTGACGAGCACTACTACCGCTCACCTGACTGGTTTGCCGCGGCATTCCACAAGTACGACAGCTACGACCGCCAAGGCCCAAAGGTTTATGTGGGTGAATATGCAGTGACCAACGGCTACGGCAAACTGGGTAACATGAATGCCGCTTTGGGTGAAGCCGTTTATATGATGGGCATGGAGAACAACTCTGACGTGGTGGAACTTGCCTCGTATGCCCCCATCTTCGTCAACGAGAACGATGCCCGCTGGCGTCCCGATATGATCCGTTTCAGCAGCAGCCGTGTCATGGGTACCCCGAGTTACTATGTGCAGCAACTTATGCCACAGCATCTGGGTTCACAGGTGGTAAAGGTGGAGCAGAACGATCCCTTTGAAGGAATGGTTAGAAAACCGCTGACACCGAAGCATAGCCGTGTGGGATTCGGAACATGGAACACACGCGCCACGTTCGAGACCAATAAGGATATGGATTATGTCTATGGTGACTGGCAGAAGGAGGGTAACACTGTGCGGCAGACAGGCCATAAGGATGCCACGCTCTGCATAGAGAAGAGCATCATCGACAGCGACCACTACACCTGTAAGTTCCGTGCCCGCAAAGATGAGGGGGCTGAAGGCTTCATCATCATCTTCAACTATGTGGATGAAAAGAATTATTGTTGGGTGAACTTCGGTGGCTGGACCAACTCCCAGCATGCCATCGAGCAGATCAGCAATGGAGGCAAGTTGCTGGCTGACAGTAAGCGTGGACGTATAAAGGCAGGCCGTTGGTACGATGTTACCCTGCAGGTGAATGGCGACAGCGTGAAAGCATGGCTTGACAACGAACTTGTCTTCGACACGGTACTGAAGCACGACGACACGAAGGGCATCTTCTCTTCAGCTACCATCGACGATGCCAGCGGAGAACTCATCGTGAAAGTCGCTAATACCAGTGATGCAGCAACCACCGCCCGACTTAATCTGAAGAACTTTAAGCCGGCAAGCGCCCGTGTAGTTAGTTTGGCAGCCAACGACGGTATGGAAGAGAACACGCTCGATACACCCACTGCCATCCATCCTGTGGAGCAACTGCTCTCACCCGAGAATGGCAGCATTCTGCTGGATGTACCTCCTTACTCGCTGAATATCGTCAGGATCAAGTGAGTTCGAGCAAGGAGGGGTCAGGGGTGGTCTGAACGAGCTAACCTCTTACTCGCCGCCAGACCTGCCAGACGACCATTGACCACGATGTCGGCCACACCGTTTCCACCAAGTCGGTTGGCACCATGCAGTCCACCAGTCACTTCGCCAGCGGCATAGAGACCGCCGATAGGTGTGCCGTCGGCTCGTAGCACTTGTGTCTCCGTATTCACGCTCAGACCGCCCATCGTATGATGAATGGCAGGCTTCACACGAACGGCATAGAAGGGTGCCGTCTCTAAGGCACCAGGCATTCCTGTGGCACTGCGTCCGAAGTCATCGTCGTGCCCCGCTTTCTGCCAGGCGTTATATCGGCTCACGGCTTGTGCGAACTGATCAGCAGGGATACCCAACTGACCAGCCAACTCCTCCAGAGTAGAACCTTCGCAGAGCAGATGCTGGTTGGAGTAGGTCTCGATGGATGCCAGCGACTGACGCACCGTCTGGTCAAACACTAGCAGGGCTTCTTCTTGCGGCTGTGCAAGAATGGCTGCAGACACCACGTCGCGCGTGTCCATTTCGTTGCAGAAACGCTGGCCCTCATGGTTCACTAGTATAGCTCCGTTGCCACGCACAGCCTCAGTGATGAGGATATGATTGGTGGCCTCTGCAGTCGGGTGAATCTGAATGTTCGCCATCTGAATGGTAGCTCCTCCGATGGCCGTCACCCAGTCGAAGGCATCGCCCGTGGCACCGGGATGGTTCAAGGTCGCAAAGCCGCTGAGCGAAGGCTGCAACTTAGCCACCATAGCGAGATTGGCACCGAAGCCGCCCGTGGCGATGATGACCGCCCGAGCCGTGATCTGATAGCTGCTGCCGTTGGCATTCTGTACACAGACACCTGTTACACGACCGTCTACAGCCGTCAGCAGTCCTGTCACCTTGTTTGATGTCCTTATCTCGACATTCTCCTTCTGACAGGCCGTCTTGAGCACCTTCATCAAGTGGGGACCGATGGCCGAGCCACCCTGCGGACGATGTGTGCGCTTCATGCTACTGCCACCCATCAGTCCCACGTCTGTCAGGTCGGCACCTAGTCCCGTCAGCCACGAGATGGTGGCAGGCGCATTGTCCACCAGATTCCTGACCAGCGACGGGATATTCTCATTCTTGCCGCCACGCATCGTGTCGTCGTAGAACAGTTGTTTCGTGTCTTCTATGCCGAGTCCTTTCTGGATGTCGGTCTCTGCGGCATTGATGCCACCCGTAGAGTAGTTGGTGTTGCCCCCCAGGATGCCCTGCTTCTCCAGCACCACAATCTTCAGCCTGCTATCCGTCTCAGCCGCAGCCACAGCCGCAGAGAGGCCTGCACCGCCGGCACCCACCACCACGATGTCGCACGTACCTTCTTGATAGGTCTTTTCTGTGTCAGACGTATTTCCCATCGCTGCTTGCAAGGCTGCATTGATCGCATCGATGACACCAGTCGATGTAAGCGTGGCGCCAGTGATACCATCCACCTCCACGCTCATCATGTCCGTCCTTCCGAGTGCCTTTGCCACGAGGTTGTTAATGGTCTCCTGGGCAAAGACCGATTCCGACTGGCTGACGACGGTCGCCTGCTCTACTTGATGGTTCTTTACCACCAGCTTGACTACGATGGTTCCGCTACGGCCCTCACCAGTGCCCGTCCACTCACCGTTTTGCAATACTTGCCCTGCAGGTTCCGCAATATCGTTGTCATCATTCGAACACGATGTCAGCGTTGTCAGACCACCTATAGAACGAATCCGTGCCAGAATGACAATCGCTGAAGTCAAACTGGCACGGATTTTAAACTCGCTTAAACAATGCTGACATAATTTAAGAAATCAATTATAAGTAATTGATATTCAATAAAAAAGCCCGCCTTGCACTAAAAGCGGGTAACAAATTAGTAACAAAACAGCCATTTTAAGCCATTTAGCGGGCTTTCTGGGTACAAAGATAATAAGTTTTATCGGGATTTATCCAAAATAACCAATT
>JAFPEE010000194.1 GCA_017389705.1 Prevotella sp. | reverse complement strand
TGCGATAAAATGTCATGGTATAAGAGAGCAATAATGTTACTGTTCTCTGTACATCTCTCATTGGTAGTTGCATTTGCCCAATCAGACACCACACGGGTCTTCTCAGAGAGCAGTCCGCTGATTTATGAAGACGTGTGGGACCTGTGGCCCTATTCGTTTCTGAATGATAACGGCGACCCCGACGGCTTCAACATCGACCTGATCCGGCTCATGATGAAGGACTTGAACATTCCCTACGTCATCAGGCTGAAGCCATCGTCGGAAGCCTACCACGACCTGAAGGAAGGGAAATCAGACCTGATGCTGGGATTAGCACAGGGATTCCACGACGAGTTCGGCATGTATAGCAAGAATGCCGTGACGCTATTTACGCAGAGTGTGGTGACGCCCATGAACAAACCTGTGGAGATCAAGGCATTTCGCGACTTGGGCAAGCCCGGCTTGAAGGTCATCGTCAACGACAGCTCGCTCTGCCACCACCTGATGATAGACTACGGATGGGGCGCCAATGCGCTGCCCGACAAGGACATCGGCGAGGCTATCCAGCGTGTCAGCGCCAAGGGCGAGGGTCAGATTGTGTGGAATACCCTTTCGCTGAAATGGCTGATAAACCGCTATCATATCGACGACCTTGAGCTGACGCCGGTGAACATGCCTCACGGTGAGTATAAGTTCATGTCGAACAACCAGCAGCTGCTCGACAAGCTCGACGAGGCTTATACCAGACTCTATACCAACGACAAGATACAGCCCTTGCAGGACAAGTGGTTCTATCCCGAGCGGCAGAATATGGACGAACCGACAGGGATGTGGTATCTGCTGGGCGGCGGTTTGCTGCTGCTCGTCTTCATGGTCGTCTATGTCATCAGTTACCGTATCCAAGACCGAAAGATAAGACTCGAGAATATCAAGCGCAACAACCGGCTGGCGCTGATTCTGCAGACCAGCCAGGTACACATCTGGACCTACGACATCAAGACGAACCAATTCTCCTGGCATAACGATAACGGACAGGTGGCCTACACCTACTCGATGGAGGAATTCTCGCAGCGATACAGCCGCGAGGATTTCGTCAGTCTGAAGTCGGCCCTGGAAAAACTCGCTGAGACCAGGAAGACCGATGAGGAAGAGGAAGAGAAAGAGATAGAGCTGAACCTGCGTGCCAAGGACTTGGAAACGATACCGGCAGGCGAGCAAAGCCTGGGAATGGGCGGCGACACCAACGACCGCGACTATCACATTGTGCTGTCCGTATTGAGCCGCGACAAGAATGGCAACCCCTCCGTCATCATCGGCACCAAGAAGGACGTGACGGAGGAACAGCAGCTAAAGCGGCTCGACGAAGAGCGAACGCTGCGCTACTGGTCGATCTTCTACACCCCGATTCTGGGCATCATCCTCTTCAACAAGGACGGCCGACTCGTCAACATCAACCCCAAGGCCTGCGACATCTTCGGATGCAATGCCGAGGAAACGATTGAAGAGGGCATTGACATCCATTCGATGTTCAACATCGACATACAGGATTTGGAAGACATGGACGGATACCAGGCCACCCAGACTGTCAGCGACGACATGATCACCGAGTTCCGTCTGATGACCATCCACGACGATGCCGGCGAGATGCTGGGCGTCTTCGCCTTCTGCCGCGACATCACCATGTCGGTGAGTAGCAAAGACCAGGAAAAGGAAGTCCAGAAGAAGATTGACGCATTGCACGACGAGCAGCGGCAATATGACGAGATTCTCAACGCCACCATCAGTGATACCGACATCCGCCAAGTCACCTACTCACCAGACTCCCACACGCTGACTATCTACCGGGGCACCGACACTATCCAGCATGCGCTGACGCAGACGCGTTGTATGACACTGGTCGACGAGCAGTCGCAGCGACAGGCCATGCGACTATTGAGCAATATGGACGGCTATGAAGACAAGGTGATAGAGTATAACATCAGAACCACCCTCCGCTCGAAGGAAGGAAGACCCCTGATATTGTATTTCCGCTTAGAGCCCTGCCACGGCAACGACGGTAAGGTGAAGGAATACTGCGGTATGCTGCGCGACATCAGCGAGATGGACTGGATTGAACGTCAGATGGAACTGCAGACCGCAAAGGTGCAGGAAGTGGAGAAGACAAAGAGCGGATTCGTGAAGAACATGGTGCAGGAGATTCGCACTCCGATGAGTGCCGTAGTTGAACACGTGGCGCAAATCAACGACGACAGTTTTTCGGCCAACGAGCCGGAACTGTGTAAGGTCATCCAGCAGAATGCCGACTACTTGTTGCACATCGTCGACAACATCCTCTACCTGTCACGCCTGGAGGCACGGATGGTCGAAATCAACCGGCAGCCGCAGAACTTCGCTGAGTTGTTTGAGTCACAGTGCGCTACGGGATGGATGAAATTCATGAATGCCGACACCAACTACATCGTGGAGAATCCTTACGAGCAACTGACCGTTGACATCGATGCCGAGAATCTTGGCCATGTCATCGAACAGGTGACGTGCAACGCCGCGCAGCATACGAAGCGGGGCACCGTCAGGGCCCGTTACGACTACATCGGCCGTCGACTGATTATCTCAGTCGACGACACAGGCGAGGGCATCCCCGAGGCCGAGCTTACCCGCATCCAGGAGGAGGAACTGGGCGGCGCCCACAACACCAAGGGTCTGGGTCTGGCCATCACCAAGGAACTGGTCAGCCAGATGGGAGGCACTTTCGAGATCAGTTCGGAAGAGGGCTCTGGCACTACCATCTACATCATGATTCCGTGTCACGCCTCAGTCATTAAACGCAAGAAAACCGCTTAGCCCAT
>JAFPEE010000193.1 GCA_017389705.1 Prevotella sp. | reverse complement strand
GTTACAGACACATTCTGAAAATCTTCTCAACGTCGGCTGGGGTCAGATCGGTAAATCCGTGAAGGATACCTTCTGCGCCACAGGCCTTGCGTGCCATTGCCGCGAAGTTCTTGTCGTCGATGCCGAGATCGGAAAGTCGGCTCTTCAGTCCGAGCGTCTCGAAGTAGAAGGTTTCGAGGGCTTTGATGGCGGCCTTAGCCCCTTCCATTACGGGCAGCGAAACATCCAGTCCCATGACGTTCACGCCGAAGCGCTGAATAATGGGGGCTGTCTCCTCGTCGAGCACGTAGGTGAGCCAGCGGGGGTGGAGGATAGCTAATCCGTGCCCATGAGTAATATCGTAGAATGCCGACAGCTCGTGCTCCATCGCATGGCAGACGGTGGCCTGGAAGAATCCCTCGAAGAGGAAGTTGTTCAGTGCCCACGACGATGCCCACATCAGGTTGGCGCGAGCCTCGTAGTCGTCGGGCTTGGCCAATGCCACGGGGGCATATTTCACCACGGTCTTCAGCACCTCCTCCTGTATGCGATGCAGCATGTCCATCGTAGGGTGCTTGGTGAAGTAGCACACGTCGAACACATGCGCCATGATGTCCACGCTGCCGCAGGCCGTCTGGTAGGGGCTCACGGAGAAGGTGTTCGTGGGGTCGAGGAACGACACGTCGGGATAGTTGTCGGGACCGAAGTAGCCCAGCTTCTCGTTGGTCTCCATGTTGCTGATCACGCAGCCGCCGTCCATCTCAGAGCCAGTAGCCGAAAGCGTCAGCACGGTGATGATGGGCAGCGACTCGCTGACCACGGCCTTCTCTGTGATGAGGTCCCACACGTCGTCGCCCTCATATTTGGCAGCGGCAGCAATAGCCTTCGTGCAGTCGATGGTAGAACCGCCGCCCACGGCCAGCAGCACGTCGATGCCCTCCTGCTTGCAGATAGCTGCACCCTTGTTTACCGTCGTGTGACGCGGGTTTGGCTCTACGCCGGGCAGTTCAAACACACTGGCTCCAGCCTTCTGGAGTTCGACCATCACCTTATCGTACAAGCCGATTCTCTTGATGCTGCCGCCGCCATAGACCATCAGCACCCGCTTACCGAAACGTGCCACTTCCTCATGCAGGTGACACATCTGCTCCTTACCGAAATACACCTTGGTCTTGTTCTCAAATACAAAGTCTCTCATATTTCTTACCTTTTATTTAATATAATATTACACGTTTTCAAATGAAAGTTATCTCACCGGGAGTTTTCAGCGGAAAGCACCTTAAATCTCTCGAGGAGATAAGGGATGTGAATTGAAAGGAACGATTTCAGATCATCAATATAAGCCTGGTAGTTATCATGATAGACAGGCTTTTCCCATGAATATACCTGTTGGTCGATGCGCCACACGCTGAAGTTCTGCTCCTGAGAAAGTTGGAGGTGAGCCGACAGACTGTCGATACAATGGAGCAGATGTTCTTGAAGTCCGGCGTCCACCAGATGCTGGAGCCGGTTAGTGCAGGCGCGGGCAAACCATGGGTCGGACCAAAGCCGCTGTATCACTTTCTGGAAAGGACGGTCGTGGAAATTGGCAAATGCCTCCATCTCACGCAGCAAGCTATACTCGCCGCTGCGGTCGTAGGCAAAATCCATATCCCATAGGGGACCGAAGCAAAGACGCTGATCGACATTCCTGTACATATAGATGCTCAGAAGCGCGTCTAGGTTGCCTGTAATCTCAGAGGCCACATACCAGCTGACAAGGCTCTGCCCGTCGATGTAAGCCCTGTAGCCATGAATGGAGTCTGTGAAGTCCTCGGCAAAGACAGCGTCCTCCATCTTCCCTATCCATGAACTGACGGCCGACATGATGCTATCGGCAGAGGTCCTGATTTTTGGGTTCATGATATTGTAGGTAAAGCCCCTCGGCGTAGTGAAGTTGTATCGCTCCAGATTCCACTTACCCGCTGTCTCTATGATCCATCCCGACGATTTCTTCACGGCTACACGCTGCTTGCCAGCCTCTATCTGGTCGCTGACCTGATAGTTGCCAAGATACTGGCCGTTCACATACAAGTCCACGAACAGGTAGCCGGGACAGAAAGGCAATCCGACAAAACGCCCCAACTCGTAAGTAAGAGCATTGCGGATGAGCGTCTTATCACCATGATTGGCCAGCAGTGTCCAGTCACGGGCATTGGCGAAGCCTGAGCCCAACAGCCGTTGGGGAGATGCGAACTTGAGCCGGTAAGGCTTCTTTTCAGACATACGCCATGTGGAGTTCCCTCTTCCCCTTATCTGCAGGCTGTCGTATGTCGTGATACCTGATCCGTCAACAATCGTCAGCGTGCATTTTATGTAATGTTCCTTGCTCACCACAGACTGCTGGCCCTCTGTCTCTATGTAATAGGTAGGCAGATTGGTCAGTTGTCTGTAGTCTTTGTCCTCAGCCTTGATGTCAGTGGTCAGGAGGAGGACTGCAAGGATGCATAGTAACTTCATTGTCCGCTGTTAGAATGTAATGTTCACGCCGCCCATGAAAGTAGCACGGGGCATCGGGTAGCCCAGATTGATCTCGTAACTTTGCGCCAGCAGGTTCTCGCCACGCACCCAAAGATTGAGTCCCTTCATCACGTTGTAGGCGACGGAGGCATTCAGCAGACAGAAGTTCTCCTTCTGCTCCTGGTCGCCTACGGCTGTGTAGAGTCCGCTGATGTACTGCAGCCCTGCCACGACCGTCCATTTGCAGCAATTGTAGTTTGCACCGAGGAATCCCTTATAGGTAGGTGCGGCAATGACGGGGTCCTTCATGTGCAGCAACGAGTGGTTGGTGTTTACCGACCAATGGCCGTCGATATGGTAGTCGGCCTCCAGTTCCATGCCGTAGTTCTCTATCTCGCCCGTGTTCACGTTCTTGCGGTTGACGGTCTGAATCATGTTGTCACCTTTGATATAGAAGAAGTTGGCACCGTAGTGGAATGCTCCGAGACGGTGACGCCAGGAGAGTTCATAGTTCCAGATGCGCTCCGGCTCCAGTTCCTCGTTGGAGGGCGGGTAGAGATACATCTCGCGCATCGAGGGATTGCGGAATCCCTTGCTGCCCATCAACTTGACTTCGCCCGTCTCGATGGGTCGCACCACGATACCTGCCTGCGGAATCCACTCCGTACCCGTGACGGAATGATGGTCCAGTCGCAGGCCAGCGTCGATAGTCAGCCACGTAGCCAGGTCCTGACGGAAGTCCACATAGCCCGCTATCTCGTTGCGATAGCTCTTGCCACTCTGCTTGTTGGGTGTGTCGAGCACTTCGTCCGTCTGTTTCGAGGTGTAGTAGGCATTGCCGTAGATGTGCATATAGTCTATGCCGACGGTCAGGCGGTTGCCCTCGAACAGTTGTGCGCTCTGATACCACGAGATGCCCGTCAGCGCGTCCTTCGAGCGGAAGTAGCGCTGGGTGGGCTTGGTGGGGTCTGCCGTGCCGTCGTCAATCTTATGCCGACCGAAGTTGCTATATACGCTCAGCGCACCGCTGGTCCGGTCGTAGTGGTTCTCCACGGCTGCCGACACGACCCCACGGGTAATCCACTGGTCGGCATCGTACATCGGACTGCTCTCGGCTCCAGGATAACTGCTGTTGAAGTGGGTGATGTTGGCATCTATGTAGGCCTTCCAATGCTCCGTGAAGTCGTAGCCCAGTTTCAGGTAACCGCCATACTGCTCGAATCCCATGCGTGGACGGTGGTTGTCTGTACGATTGTATTGCGCTGCCACGGTAGAAGAGAATTTGCCGCTTCGCACCTGGTTGGAGGCTTCGGTCTGGATGGTGCCGTAACTGCCGGCCCCCAGATTGATGTGGGTCTTCACGCCATCCTCGTGCATCGAGCGGGTGACGATGTTCAGCACGCCGCCCATCGCATTGCTTCCGTAGAGCACTGAAGCCGGACCGCGCAGCACCTCCACACGGTCGGCCATCAGGGTCTGATAACTGTCGCTGATGGGATGGCCATAGATGCCCTGATATTGCGGATGTCCATCGATGAGCACCAACAACTGGCCTGCACCGCCAGTAATACCGCGCAGGTTGATGCCGCCTGCGGCTCCCGTCGAAACGCCGTAGCCCATCATGGAGCGACTGGTGACGAAAAGACCGGGCACCTGCTGCATCACCGTAGGCAATACCGAAGTCTGGTTCTGCTGGGTCAGCGTCTCGCGCCCGATGACCGTCACCGTCATGGGCAGGTGTCGCACGTCGGTGGCATTACGGGTTCCCGTCACCACAACCTCTTGTAATGCCAGGGAGTCGTTCAACTCTTCAGCTGATGTCTGGGCAGAAAACAAAAGTGTGCCCATAGTCAAAGCCGTGGACACCGAAAACAATCTCTTCCTCATTTGTCAATACTAATCAGTTCATACTTCTTCGAACCGAGACCAATCTGCTCGGCATAGTCGGTGATATAGGTGCCGTGCTGGCGATTGATGCGCTGGATGAGCGGTTTGTTGTCGTCGCCAGGCTTTCCCTGATAGTTGAACACACGGTCCAGGCAGGCCTGGTCGACAGCCACGGGGTCGAGCGATGCCATGATGCCCATGTCCTTCAG
>JAFPEE010000192.1 GCA_017389705.1 Prevotella sp. | reverse complement strand
CGTTTAAAATGTTATTTGTTCGTTTTGACGCTGCAAAGGTACAGCGAAAAAATCATTCCCACAAGAAGGCACTTTTTGGTGAGATAGTTACCAAAAAGTAGGAATTGTGATGTTATCGGACTTCTGCGAAAGTGACGTTAACTTAGATTAACCAAGTGTGATTTGGTAATTCAGTAACTATTGGTTACCTTTGCGGCAAAATTAGAAGTTATGGCAGATATTAAAGCTGAGTATTTAGCCTGTCCTATCAGGCAAGTAGTGAGTCGTTTCGGCGACAAGTGGTCCATGCTGGTGCTCTATATGCTTCACACCAGCGAGACCGGCGTATTGCGCTTCAATGAAATCCGTCGTCTGATGACGGACTGTTCTCAGAAAATGCTCTCGCAGACGCTGAAGAATCTGGAGCAGAGTCACCTTGTTCATCGTGAGGTCTATCCGGAAGTACCTCCTCGCGTAGAGTACTCTCTGACCGACACCGGCAAGTCGCTCATGCCAGCCATCATGGCTCTAATCGAATGGGGCCAAGCCCATTTCAAGGAAGTGGTAACGGATTAGCAAATAAAAAGAGCCCCGGCTTGCACTTCACAATGCAGGTCGGGGCTTTGACTCTATTTAGATGTTACTCTGCCTTTCCGCCAAACTCGTTATACGATACGTTCTCTGGCTTCCACTTATCCTTTGGTGTGGGACTCTCTGCAGGATGGCCAATAGCGATGACGCAGAGTGGAACGATGGTCTCTGGCAGTTTGACAGCCTTTGAGACATTAGCCACACGATCGTCCATGGGATAGACACCCGTCCATACAGCACCAAGTCCGAGGGCATGGGCTGCCAGCAGGATGTTCTCTGTTGCGGCAGAGCAGTCCTGAATCCAATAGGCCTGACCTTTGCCTTGCATGGCCTTGTCCATATTACCGCAAACCACGATAGCCACAGCGCATTGCTCTATCATACGGCCACGGCTTCCTGCCAACTCCTTCAGTTTCGCTTTGTCGGTCACAGCAACGAAATGCCAGGGCTGTCTGTTGACAGCGGTGGGAGCCGCCATACCTGCACGCAGAAGCGTCTCAATGTCGGCCTTTGATACAGGCTGATCGGTGTATTTACGTATGCTGGTACGTGCCATGATGCTGCTAAGTACGGGATTCAGTTCTCTGGTGACGTCGGCCTCGATGTCACTTATCTTATCCGTCGGCTCGTATCGCTTCACCACGCGGCCATCGCGAGAGACAAGGAACTTGGTGAAGTTCCACTTGATGTCTGACTTCTTGTTGTAGTCGGCATCCTGCTTACGGAGCATCTCGTCCATGAACTTTCCCGTCTTGTCATTGAGGTCGAAACCTGAGAACCCCTTCTGCGATTTCAGATAGGTGTATAGCGGTGACTCATTAGCCCCGTTTACGTCGATCTTGTCGAATTGCGGAAACTGGATGTCGAAGTTAGCCGTGCAGAACAGGTGAATCTCCTGAATTGTACCGGGAGCCTGCTCACCAAACTGGTTGCAGGGGAAGTCGAGGATCTCCAAGCCTTCGGCATGGTACTTCTCGTAGAGTGTCTCCAGTTCTTTGTACTGCGGGGTAAATCCACAGCGGGTAGCGGTATTTACTATCAGCAGTACCTTGCCTTTATAGTCAGAGAGTGAAACTTCCTGATCAACAACATCCTTTACCTTGATGTCGTAAATACCCTGTGCCGATATGCTCAGCACACTTGCAGTTGCCAACAGGCAGATAGTCATTAATTTCTTCATAAGTCTGTTATTTTATATTTTCTTCATGCCCACTCGAAGTTCTCTTTACCTGCGCCTACCTCGAAATGATACTTGACGATGCCCAGGTCCAGCTGAGCATAGCCTATCATTGAAAATCCTTTCTTAGCAATCACTTGGGGGCGACCGTTCTTTCTGCCGGCCAATTCAAAGGAGAATTTCTGCTGGTTTACGGCCGTTGGCGCGAGCAGAGCTGCTTCTACACCCTTCTTGAACCACGATGGAGTCACGTCGCTGGCATTACTGACTTGTTCAACGGTCTTGACCTTATGGCCTACACCCTGAGTTTCACCATAGCCGAGCGCGATATAGCAGGCTATCTTCTCTCCTTCTTCGAGAACGTAGGTTCCTGGCACTTTTGAGTAGCTGAGTCCTACCCAACAGGTGTTCAATCCCAATGTCTGGGCCAGCAACACCAGTTGTTCGCCGTAGTAGCCTACACGTTCGTTCAGGTCGTCCGACTTTTTGCCTGCCATTACGAGGTAGTTGTCCACTCCGCTGAATTTGCCATACTTAGCCAGCTTGCCTTGGAATGCTTTTGGCTCGTTCAGAATCAGCTGTATGTGCAGGTTGCCTACACGGTTCAACTCTGCAATCTTCTCATTCAACGCGTTTACTACTTCTTCTGTCAACGGCTGGTCTTTATATGCCCTCACGCTGTGACGGGCTTCAATAGCTTCTTGTATTGTCATGTTACTTGTTTTTCCAATCATTATACAGTTTCTTACAGTAGGCCCAGCCACCTGTCGACCACAGGGCGAGGAAGATGAGTACCGGCTGGAAGAAGAGCCGGATGAGACGAGCCTGATCTGTGTTAAGTCCGAAGGCATCGATGTGATTCACATACTGGTTGATGTTGCCAGGGAAGATGAGCACATAGAAGAGTGTAAGCAGCGCTCCGACGAGTGCCTTCTTTTTCCAAAGGAACAACATGCCGAGTCCAAGACATATCTCTACTACGCCTGATGCGAGAACTACGAAATCGGTGAACCCATCGCTGAACTGCAACCATGTGGGTACTTGGGCTACAAACTCCTGACGTGCAATAGTCAGATGACTAAAACCTGCATAGGTCATAAAGAGACCCAATAACAGGCGGAAACATAATTTTAAATACTTCATTGTGTTGGTTCTATTTCTTTAATGTGTTAATAATCGAGTCGAGTTGCTCAGCCAGATTCTGGTAGTCATCAAGATTCATGGGACAGGCTGAGAGTTGTTTGCCCATACCGGCAGGAATCTTCGCATAAGTCAGTTCCTCCATCTCCTTACCTTTCTTTGTCAGGCTGACAATCTGCTGACGCTTGTCCCGTTCGCCTTTCTTGCGGTTGACGATACCGAGTTTCTCCATGCGCTGAAGCAATGGGGTGACGGTATTCGTTTCCAACAGCAGACGATGGGCGATGTCGTTCACTGGTTGATTGTCCTTCTCCCAAAGCACCATCAGCACCAGATACTGCGGATAGGTGATACCCAGTTCCGTCAGCATCGGTGTGTAGGCCTGAGTAATCAGACGTGCTGCCGTATAAAGACGGAAGCAAATCTGATTGTCGAGTTGTAATTCTGCGTGCGCCATAATTATGAATTATGCATTAAGAATTATGCATTAAGCAAGGCTTCAACGTCCTTCTCAAAATCCTTTGGCTCTGTGGTGGGAGCATAGCGCTTGATGGTCTCGCCGTCCTTCGAAATCAGGAACTTGGTGAAGTTCCACTTGATATCGCTGTCTTTCTCCACACTCTTGCTGATGGTCTTGAAGAGGGCTTTTGCTGCTTTGGCCTTCAGACCGTTATACTCCTCGGTAGGAGCCTGAGCCTTCAGATATTCGAAAATGGGCTCTGCTGCAGGGCCGTTCACGTCGCCTTTCTTCATAATCTGGAAGGTCACACCGTAATTCAGCTGGCAGAACTCCTCAATCTGTGCGTCGTTACCAGGATCCTGCTCTTTGAACTGGTTGCAGGGGAAGCCGATAATCACCAGCCCCTTGTCCTTATACTTCTGATTCAGTTCCTCCAATCCTGCGAACTGAGGTGTAAAACCACACTTGCTGGCTGTGTTCACAATCAGCAGCACCTTACCTTCGAACTGAGCGAAATCCAGTTCCTTACCTTTGCTCGTCTGAGCCTTGAAATCATAAATCTTTGCCATACCTTATATTATTATAATATATCTTTTATATCGTTTACGATGCAAAGGTACGGCTTTTATTTTATATCGCAAGCGATTTACCTAAAACTTTAAGCTTGTTTAACAATAAATCGCGCACGACACAAGTAGCTTCGTGACGACTGGACTTGTCATTCAGGATGGCATGGGATAGAAAATACCATCATTATGCGATTGCACATATGCCAAAAAAGAAGTACCTTTGCCGCCGGATAAAAGGATAAGATTATGAATTTCGTTTTTATATCGCCACATTTTCCGCATACCTACTGGAACTTCTGCCAGCGGCTGAAGCAGAACGGGGTGACGGTGCTGGGCATTGCCGATGCGCCGTATGAGAGTCTGCCGCACGAACTGAAGGAGTCACTGACGGAGTACTATCGCGTGGGCTCGCTGGAGAACTACGACGAGGTGTATCGTGCCGTGGCCTATCTGGCCTTCCGCTACGGGCGCATCGACTGGATTGAGTCGAACAACGAATACTGGCTGGCGCAGGATGCCAGGCTTCGCACGGACTTCAACGTAACCACCGGCATACAGACCGACCGCATCCGCGCCATCAAGGAGAAGTCGGAGATGAAGAAATACTATGCCAAGGGCCAAGTGCCTACGGCGCGTCAGATCAGTGCCGCCGAGGGCGAGGATGCCGTCAGGCAGTTTGCCATTAAGACGGGCTATCCCATCATCGCCAAACCAGATGTAGGTGTGGGTGCCAGCGGCACGTATAAGATTCACGATGACGCAGAGCTGAAGCAGTTCTACGAGACGGAGCCCCACTACAACAGCTATGTGGTTGAGGAGTTCATCACGGGCGAGATATGCAGCTACGATGCTGTCATTGGCCGTGAGGGCGAACCCATCTTCGAGTCGATGACCGTCTGGCCGCCTTCGATTATGGACATTGTGAACAAGAAGCTCGACCTGTCCTATTATGTCGATAAGGAGATACCTGAGTCACTACGCGAACTGGGACGTCGCACGGTGAAGGCCTTCGGCGTGTGGAACCGCTTCGTGCATCTGGAGTTCTTCCGCTTGGACAGCGACCGCGAGGGTCTTGGTAAGCAGGGTGACTTCGTGGCACTGGAAGTGAATATGCGTCCTGCCGGTGGCTATACGCCCGACATGATCAACTATGCCCACTCGACCGATGTCTATAAGATATGGGCCGACATGGTGGCCTTCGGCAAGAGCCATACCGCCATCGGAGAGCAGCACTACTGCGCCTTTGCCAGTCGTCGCGACATCTATAAATATGTATATACGCACGAGGATGTGCTGAAACGCTACG
>JAFPEE010000191.1 GCA_017389705.1 Prevotella sp. | reverse complement strand
AGTCCCATTCCGAGAAGAAGCAGGAGAAGCGTGAATACTATACCTTCAGGCAAATCATGGAAAAATTCAAATGCTCCAAGAAGGCGGTCATGACCAGAGTTGAGAAGTACAATATACCCAAAGTATATCAAGGCCGCAACTGTTTCTTTGATCGTGCGCTTGTTGATGTTCATTTTGCTCAACTTATTGCGGAAATTGACTTACGTGACTATTATACTATTCCACAATTGGAGGAGAAGTACAAGATGAGTCACGCATCCGTTTTATCTTTTGTGACCAGATACAAGATACCACGTATCACACAAGGGAGAACTGTCTATTACTCCAGGGCGCATATCGATACGATAAAAGGTGAACGTGAATCCATCGACCCGAACTATTACACATACGCTGAAATCATGGATAAGACAATAAATCTTTGGACCTGGCAGTTAAAAGATGAGTTTCTCCAATGACGTGTTGTTGCTGAGAAATACACTCTTTAATTTGACGAATAGCATCATCACATTCATTGGAGTGAATATGATTATAAGCAGATTTGTACAAAGAGTCTGCAATATATAAGGAACTTTTCTCGATTGGAGGGAAAAGATAATCTTCATCCTTAATTCCGCAACACTGTAATTAATATTCTTTATAAGTTCCTGAGCAACAAAAAGTTGCCAGGGATTTTGTCCTGTCAGATTTTTCACTTACCTTAGTGCTGCATTTAAAGACAAGCAACAATCATTCATTACATGGCATAGGTAAACATAAAATCTGAGAAAAAATGATTTTATCCTCATTTTAACACATTTTCCATATCACAAAGGGAAATATGACAGAATATATAAACGAATATAGACCATTACAATAATACCATTATCAGGATTACCTTATTATCTTCCAACAATCTGTCCCCTGGCGACAGATATATATACCATGCGGCAAGTTCATGACGGTATTGTCCCTATAGACACCCACCAATCTTCCATTGATGCCATACACTTCGATAGGATGATTATTGGCTGCCACGTTGTAATGAATGGCATCGGTCACGGCATCGCCCGTCTCTAATTTGATGCAATCATACATGATGCCGCCATTCTTGCCTATGCCCGACATGGTGAGGGTCATCGTGTTTTCTCCCTGGCGCAGGCGCGAGGCGGGGAATGTACAAGTATATAGACGATGGCGCCCTGAGAGAACCGCGCTTCTATAGATGGAGGCATCGTTGGGCGATGGTGACCAGTTGGCTACGGTTGTCCCATTGATGGCGATAGCCAACTTCGGCGAGTTGGTTACCCCAGCCGCTGAGATGGTGATATGTGCCGTGCCCGTATAGGTCTGTGGGCTATCGAACTTAACCGTCCACTTGCCATTCTTCGTCTGCGCATAATACCAGTCTTTTGCGGGGTCGCTCTCCCCCACCGTGAAGGTAAGATTGGCAGGCACCTCATCCCATAGACCGTAAGCCCTTACATAGTCGCTCAACCGATAGCCGTCGCTCATGCGGTTGTTCTCGCCTATCTGCAACAGCTTGTTCTCATAACAAGCGGGGGTCCAATCGATGGTACCCAACTCCACCTCGGCATCATCCACGACAATATCTTTTACCTGCAACTCATCGGTGATGTCTCCCTTCGTGGCGTATGCCCGCAAGGCATAAGTTCCTTTCCTCACATTCTTGATGTTGAAACGGCCATCGGCATCGGTCAAAGCCCAAAACATATACTTCTTGCCTTGGTCGAAGAGATCGACATCTGGCTCAGCAAGCACCACTTGGACGGAGTCTTGTGCCTGTCCTGTCGTCACGTTGACTTGCCCAGACACTGTGGCACGGTCCAAGGGATATAACTCATTCTCAAACCACGTGAACGGCCATTGCTCTTCTTGCTCGTGAGCCTCTCGCTTGGCATCGGCGATGAGCCACTCCGTGTCCTTGCTCGCATTGAAATTGCAGTAGATGAAGAAAGGACCATAGAGTTTCCTTTCCCCTTGTTGGTAATACTGCGAGGCTGTACCGAGATGCTCTCCTTGCAACATCTGGATGGTGATAGGTGACTTTCCCGTGGCATGAACGGTCAGTTCTTGTTTCATGGGACCGCCAGGGTACCACTCTGGCGAACAATGGATATTCCACAGTCCCACCAACTTGTTGGTGTGCATAAGCCCATGGACACTATCGCGTACCACATATTGCGCCCAATTGTATTTGGTGTAGATGCTACCATCTGCCATCTGATATGTGGCATCCTGCACGTAGGCGGGATTAGAGGTGCCATATTGCTCCACGGCAGCCATCTCGCTATTCGATGGAATCATGCCTCGCATCGTATCATCCACATAGCCATTGAGCATCGACGATGCCGCGCGGGTACAGACACGAGCCTCCTGCAACTGCACGTTACCCGACGTGCTGGTGCCATTGGCGATGACATACACATACACGCCACTCACGCCCTTACGCAAGATATAGCCTTGTTGAAATTGTAGATCATCGGTCGTATTGGAATAAAGCACCTCCACGTAATCGTCATCCTGCCGCACGATCTCTGCCTTGGAGGGGCTTAGTGCCTTATTACCAATGCCCTTGGCAGTGTAATCGAAGTAAATACCCGAGCTGCCAAGGAGGTTCAATCCCTTGTATGTGAGCTGGTCGGCTCGTCCATTGCTGCCAATGTGCAGTTTCAAGATGCCATTAGAGAGGGTGGCTTCCCGTCCATTCAGCGTAGCCGTGACATTGCTTTGCGCAAATGTGGCAACAACTGTCATGAGCAATGCCACGATGGAACAAATAAATCGGATAGTTTTCATTTGAGTGTTCGTTTAATATTTCAGTTTGCAAAAATACCCTAAATTCCGCAGCACTATAATTTAATGATCTTTATAAGTTCCTGAGCAACAAAAAGTTGCCCAGGATTTTGTCATGTCAGATTTTTCACTTACCTTAGTGCTGCAATTAAAAACAAGCAAAAATCATCCTTGACATGGCAAAGATAAACATAAAATCTGAGAAAATCACTCCCTTTGGGGGAATATTTCAAGTGAGAGAGTTGTTTTCTCGTTACGTGGGTCCAGTTATCGACGAGGTGTTGGGGTTGCGTTGCGCCTCATTCGGCTATCAGTACAGTGAGATTGTCGGTTCTTTGTCAATCGTTTACTTCTGCAGCGGTGACTGCGTAGAGGACGTGACAAGCCACCTGATGCCCCACCTGTCGCTTCATCCCACCCTGCGCACCTGCAGTTCCGACACGATCCTAAGGTGTATTTCAGAACTGGCCACCGCCAATACGACATACGCCTCCGACAAGGGCAAGAGCTACGATTTCAATACCGCAACGAGGCAGAACGGCCTGCTCGCGAAGGCGCTGGTGAAAACAGGCCAGCTCGTGTCCGACGAATCGTACGACATGGACTTCGACCACCAGTTCATAGAGACTGGGAAGTACTACGCGAAGATGACCTACAAGAAGTTCACCGGCTACAGCCCTGTCGTTGCCGTCATAGGGGACATCATCGTAGGGATAGAGAACCGCGACGGCAACGCCAACGTGCGCTTCCACCAGCAGGACACGCTGGAGCGCATCTTCTCGAACCTTGAGGTCAACCACATCCATGTCAAGCGCGCCCGCATGGATTGCGGTTCCTGCTCGCGGGAGAGAGTGGAGACCGT
>JAFPEE010000190.1 GCA_017389705.1 Prevotella sp. | reverse complement strand
GTAGTAGGTAGTGCCGCCTTCCTCCAGCACCTCCACAGCCTTGCGACCTTCTGTTGTTCCACCAAATACCAATATCATGATGCAAATTTACAACTATTTTCCGAGAATATAGGGGAAATATCGGAAATAATTTGTATCTTTGCAACCAAAATCATTACAAGGTATCAAGTCTATGGCTCCAAGTTTACAAAATCTCTATGACCTCCCAGAGGAAAAAGACGTCTCTTTCCCTCCTGCTCATACGGCAGAACATCTGCTGAATCAGGTGATGATACGCCTGTTTGGCTGTGAGCGCTCTTATAATGCACATATTGAGCGCAAGAAGAGCAAGATGAGCTTCCATCTGGACCATAAGCCGTCCAGACAGGAGGAGAAAACCATAGAGCGTGAGATGCTGCGCTTGATAGAGGAAGACCTTCCAGTCACTTTTGAGTTCGTCAGTCGTGATGAGATTCCTGCAGAGGTGAAACTCGACCGTCTTCCTGATGATGCCTCAGAGACCTTACGTCTGGTGCGTATCGGCGACTTCGACGTATGTCCGTGTATCGGCAAGCATGTACGGTCGACAGGGCAGATAGGACGTTTTGAGATGTTAGGCACCAACTGGGAAGAACAAGAACGCTCCTTCCGTGTAAGATTCAAAATAATAGCCCCGTAAACTTTACAGGGCTATTACTTTTCTTGTTAGACATATCTTTTTATAAAGCAATCTTCATAAATACGGGGAAGTGGTCGGAGTTGGTCAGCTCGCCCTTATAGTAGGTTAAGCCCTTGAGCGACTCATCGTGGAAGATGTAGTCGATGCGGACAGGCTTTTTGGAGTCGCGCATCGTATACATGAATCCGCTACCGCACTCCTTGAAACCGTCAACCATATTGCCCAGCATGGTGTTGTAGACGTAAGAGTAGGGGACGTCGTTGAAGTCACCACATACGATACAGGGTTTCTCGCTGCTACGCTTCTCGTTGGCTACCGTTACGGCCTGCCCCACACGGAACATCAATCCCAGAGTATAGTTGCCGTAGATGACATCTAATAGTCTGCCACTCTGTACCTCCTGGTTGTTCATCTGCATCTTGGCAGCCTGGCGTAGTGTGCGGTTAATGCCTGTGGTCTGCAGGTGAACGTTGAAGACGCGAATCTCCTGTCCCTTTACATCAATATCAGCCCACATCGCACTATTGTTGGTGTCGTCGAAGAGAATGGTCTTGCTCTTCTTGATGGGGTAACGGCTGAAGATTACCATATCCTCACGACCAACCTGCATATAGGGGAAATACTCCTTGTAGCTTTCTGAGTTGCGCTTGTCACCGCTGGTCTCGTTGTACTCCTGCATGCAGAGCACATCGACTTTCTGACGGCGTATCTCTGCCAGAATGTCCAACGCCATGAATCCTGAGGTTTCCCGACCGAACATGGCGACGTTGTAGGTAGCAATCTTCAGGCCAGGCTGTTTGTCAGCCTCCTTGTCCAGCGAGCCGAACTGAAAGATGGTACCTATATATGGTATGCAGCAGGCTACGGTAACGAGGGGAATCAGGGCATAAAGCCAGCGCTTGCGAATCAGCCAGTATATCAGCAGTAGTAAGTTGGCAATGATGAGAAACGGAAGGATATAAACCAGCATGGCACGTGACGTGTTTCCGATGGGGTTGGAATCGCCTCCGAAGAGTGCCGTAATCGTGAATGCTGTTACCACTATCTGTACCACGAGAAACATCATGGACACATATTTATAGACTGCTAATTTACCCATAATGATTTATTTTTTGATGTATTTCTCTACCATGTCTATCAAGTCTTCAACACGGAAGGGCTTTGCCATGAACTCATCGCATCCGGCAGCCTTGGCCTCACGGATGTTCTCATCAAAAGCATAGGCGCTGAGGGCTACCACAGGAACATTATGGTTCACCTCCTTGATGATGCGTGTAGCGTCCAGACCGTTCATATCTGGCATGCGGATATCCATCAGAATCATGTCAGGATGTTCGTCCTCGCAATAAGTAACAGCCTCGATGCCGTTGTGGGCTCGTATCAGGCGATAGCGCTTCGAGAGCACAATCTTCACCAGCTCGTAGTTGCTGTCCTCGTCTTCGGCCACCAGAATAAGAGGAGCGCTGCTCAGGTCGGTCTTGGTGGTTGAACGAATGGTGCGTGAGTTGGTCGTGATACGGCTGTTCTTTGCCACACCGCCGATGGTTCCCTCGAAAGGCATCACGAAACGGAAGGTAGAACCTTCGCCCAGCTTTGACTGTACGCTGATGTGTCCCTCCATCTTCTCGACGATGGTCTTACACAAGGCCAGTCCTAATCCATAACCATTCTGTGTCTCGGCATCACGCGACACATAAGTGCCGAAGATGGAGTTCAGGTCTTCCGGAGCAATGCCGGAACCGGTGTCTGTCACAAAGAACTCCACCTCTGTACCGTCGTTAATCAGTCTGTAGCCATAGGTGATGCTACCCTTGGAAGTATGCTTCAGCGCGTTGCCGATTAAGTTGGAGAATACCTGTGTCAGACGGTTCTGGTCGGTGTTGAGCGTGACCTTCATGTTGGGTTGGTTCCATATCAGCTGTACCGTATCCGGGCAGCGGAACTTGAAAATGTTACGAAGACCGTGACACAGGTCGTTCAGGTCAATCATCGACTTCTTGATGGAGATTTCACCTGCCTCTACGCGCGACAGGTCCAGGATGTCGTCAATCAGCGACATCAGACGGGCGTTGTTGCTTTCAATAATCTCCATGTACTTCATGCGTTCCTCGGATGAGTCTGTCTCAGCCATCACACGCGAGAAACCTTCAATCGCATTCAGCGGGGTACGAATTTCATGGCTCATGTTAGCCAGAAACAGCGACTTCATGCGGCTTGCTTGCTCCGCCTTCTGCGCCTTTTCTTCATATTGTGCCAACTTCTCATTGGCAGCCTGAAGCTCTAATTCTGTCGCGCGCAGCTTAGAGTTAGCTTCAGCAATTTTTTGCAGTAGAATTTCGCGTTCGTCTTGATTCATGATATACTAATTCGCATATAATCGGTGCAAAGGTATAAACTTTTTGTGATTTAGACGAATATTTTTGTGAAAATTTTAGGCTCTTTTTGCTTTTTCCCACGCCCCGCTGGTCTGATGTGTGCGTAGATAGCGCATTCCGCGGAAAACGTTAATATTCATAAAAAGGAAATAATAGCAGACGTAGAGCAGTTTATTCTTGTGTCCTTTCTGGTCCAACAGCCATCCTGACCACGCTGCCGCATAGAACAGCAACTGCAACACCCAGATGATGTTGTATACGGTATCTGCCTTCATCATGACCAACAGGACATTCAGGGGGAACAACGCTATGAGGGCGATTGGAGTGATGCTCCAGCGCAGTACGCGATGCGATACGAACTGGAAGGCGACAATGAATCTGCGGAAGGGATTCATCATGCCGCGCAGCCACCATACACTCTGCAGTCCTCCTGCTGCAATACGACGTTTGCGTTTAGACTCCTCTTCCAGGTTTGCGGAACCATACTCCATCGCATAAGCATCTGAGCTATAAGCAATTCTGTAGCCTCGGTCAACCATTCTCATGGACATCACAAAGTCGTCCAGCAAGGCATTCTCAGGCATTGGCTCATAGAGTTTTGTACGGATGGCATTCAGCTCTCCTGCTGCACCCATAGCCGAGTACAACTCGCTGTCCCATCGTTTCAGCGTGCTCTCGTAGCGCCAGTAGAGTCCCTCGCCCTCTGCTGCGGTCTGACCCTCGTGACGCGCCATCACCCGTTTCTCGCCAGCCACACAAGCCACCTGTGGGTCCATGAAGCATCGGGCTATCTCACGTACAGCTCCAGGGTTAATCATGGTGTTGGCATCTGTCATCATCGTGATTTCAGTCTTCACCTGACTGATGCCGTGATTCAGAGCTGCTGTCTTGCCCTTGCGCTCAGGTGTAAAGACGATTTCCACCTCAGGATAGCGACCCAGTCGCTCGTTGGTCTCGTCTGACGATCCGTCCGTCACCCACATGATATGCAGTTTGTCCTTGGGATAGTCCAGTTGGTGCGTGTTTTCCATCTTCATGTCGACGATGTCCTGCTCGTTGTAGGCACAGATAAGCAGAGTGACGTCGGGTAACGCTTCGTCAGCGGGAAGGACAGCCTTTGTGCCCTTTCCCCTGACCATGCGTTTGATGCGTACCAGCAACCACAACAGCATACCATATCCCAGATAGGTGTAGAATACGAGAACAATACATACCCAGAAGGCTATTTTTAGTGCTGTCATAGTGGTTGTGGTTTAAGAGTTCGTTTCTATTTCTTCCTGCATGTCAATAAATTGACGGTCATTGTCGTAGAACTCATACTGGAGGAATGCCAGCTTCTGCGACGGGATGATGCGTACTCCCATACCGTACTTCATCTGCCATTGGCGCTTCATTGACCAAAGGCCTTGGTTGATGTAGGCGGCTACGTAGGGATGGACGTGCAGGTAGAACTTGCGGATGCCTATCTTGTTGACCAGGCGGTCAATCTTACTCTCCAATTGGTCCGTAAACAGGATAGACGACTTGATTTTGCCCTTTCCAAAGCAGGTGGGGCAGGTTTCTTCAACATTTACATCCATTGCCGGACGAACACGCTGACGCGTAATTTGCATCAGTCCGAACTTCGACAACGGCAGGATGTTATGGCGTGCTCTGTCCTTCTCCATGTTCTTACACATGCGTTCATAGAGCATCTGACGGTCCTCTGCCAGATTCATGTCGATGAAGTCGACCACGATGATGCCGCCCATGTCTCTCAGACGTAGCTGGCGAGCCAGCTCGTCGGCAGCACCGAGGTTCACCTCCAGCGCGTTGGCCTCCTGACCGTTTTCTGCGCGAGTGCGATTGCCCGAGTTCACGTCTACGACGTGCATGGCCTCCGTGTGCTGGATAATCAGGTAGGCACCGCGTTTGTAGTTGACCGTCCTTCCGAATGACGACTTGAGTTGCTTGGTGACGTTGAAGTTGTCGAAGATGGGCACGTTGCCTGTGTACATCTTGACGATGTTCTGCTTCTCGGGAGCTATCAGACTTACGTAGTCTCTGACTTGCTCGAAGATTGCTTCGTCGTTCACATAGATACCGTCGTAGGTAGGGTCAAATACGTCGCGCAGCAGAGCAACGGCTCTGCCTGTCTCCTCATAAACCAGATGGGGAGTCTTGGGGGCTTTCTGCGCCCTCGTGATGGTGTCTTCCCATCGCTTGACGAGTGCCTTCATCTCTTTGTCCAGCTCAGCCACACGCTTGCCTTCGGCCGATGTGCGTACTATCACGCCGAAGTGCTTGGGACGGATGCTCTGAACCAGTTGTTTCAGACGGGCTCGCTCCTCGCTTTTCTTGATTTTTGATGAAACCGAAACCTTATCGCCAAATGGCATCAGCACCATGTATCGTCCTGCAAAGCTCAGCTCGGCAGTCAATCGGGGACCCTTGGTAGAGATGGGCTCCTTCACCACCTGCACCAGCAGTTCCTGTCCCTGCTTCAGCGTCGTCTGCACGCTTCCCTCCTTAGGCAGGTCGGGCTGGCGTGTCGCCTTCGATAGCGGATAAAGTTTTTTCTTGTCGCTTTGTACCTGTTTAAGGTACTTCTCGTAAGAGCTGTATTGAGTGCCCAAGTCAAGATAATGCAAGAAAGCATCACGCTCAGAGCCTACGTCTACGAAGCAGGCGTTGAGTCCGGGCATCAGCTTGCGCACCTTGCCCAGATAGATGTTGCCGACGGAATAGCTGGCCTCCTCTCGTTTCTCGTTCTGGTACTCTACCAGATTCTTGTCCTCGAGCAGGGCTATCGAAATCTCTTTCGGCTGAACATCAATGATCAGTTCACTTGTCATGTCTCTTACTTGTTTTAATACTTAAAGGAGCATACCTTCAAAGCCTACCGGCTTCTCTGGTACACTCCTTTCATTACTCTTGTGTCAGTATAGAGCGTTTACTTGCTCTTATGACGATTCTTGCGCAGTCTCTTCTTGCGCTTGTGGGTTGCCATCTTGTGGCCCTTCTTTTTCTTTCCGTTTGGCATAATTGTATAAATTAAATGTTGGTTTATTATTTCATTTTTTCAATAAAACTCTTGCAAGGTTTGAAGACGGGAATATCGTGTGCTTCGATAACCAGGGTAGTGTTCTTCGAGATGTTACGTGCGGTTTTCTTAGCGCGGCGCTTGATGGTAAAAGTACCGAAGCCACGCAGGAAGATGCTCTCACGGTGTTCTGCCATGTTGGTGCGAATTTCACTCATAAAGCCCTCTACGACCAAGGCGACATCCTTTTTCTGGAGTCCTGTGTTTTCTGCAATTCTGCTGATAATATCTGCTTTTGTCATTGCTATTTTTTGTTTAATGTTCTGATTTCGGACTGCAAAGTTACTAATTTTCAGCGTGATATGAAAATATTCTCGGCATTTTTTTCCAAAAATATATATTTTTTGTATCTTTGCAGCCTAAAATTAATGCTTTTGTAATATGAAACAGACCAAAATTGTGGCCTCCGTGAGTGATCGTCGCTGCGATGTCGACTTTATTCGTCAGCTTTTTAACGCCGGTGTGAATGTCGTCCGCATGAACACAGCACACGCCTCCAAAGAGGGCATTATTAATATAATAAGGAACGTGCGCGAGGTGAGCAATCACATTGGAATCCTCATCGATACCAAGGGTCCCGAGGTGCGTACCACGGGCTGCGAGACCCCCATCGAATACAAGGAGGGCGACGTTGTGAAAATCTTCGGCCGTCCCGAGATGGATACCACCCACGACATCATCAACCTGTCGTATGTCAATTTTGCCGCTGACGTTTCCGAGGGCTGTCACATTCTGTTCGACGACGGGGCACTCGATATGGTTGTCATAGGTATCAACGGACCTGCCGTGATTGCCCAGGTGCAGAACGACGGTGTGCTTGGCTCGCACAAGAGCGTCAATGTGCCAGGCGTACACATCGCCTTGCCCCCGCTTACCGATAAGGATCGCAAGAACATTATGCTGGCCATCGAGCAGGACATCGATTTCATAGCCCACAGCTTTGTGCGCTCTGCTGCCGATGTGCGTGCCGTACAGGCCATTCTTGACGCCTTCAACTCCGACATTAAGATTATCTCGAAGATCGAGAACCAGGAGGGTGTTGACAACATCGACGAGATTATCGACGCCTCTTACGGCATCATGATAGCCCGCGGCGACCTGGGTATTGAGGTACCCATCGAGCGTATTCCCGGCATCCAGCGCCAGATTATCCGCAAGTGCGTGCAGAAGAAGAAGCCTGTCATCGTGGCTACCCAGATGCTACACTCCATGATACAGAACCCGCGCCCCACACGTGCCGAGGTGACCGACATTGCCAACGCCATCTACTACCGTACCGATGCGCTGATGCTCTCTGGCGAGACCGCCTCGGGCAAGTATCCCGTCGAGGCCGTACAGACCATGGCGGCTATTGCCGAGCAGGCTGAGCACGACCAGTTCTCGCAGGCCAACATCGAGTTGCCCCTCTCAGACCATTGCGACATCCGCGAGTTCATGGCCCACTCTGCCATCGAGGCTACTGAGCGACTGGGGGTCAAGCTCATCATCACCGACTCTAGCACAGGCGATACCGCCCGCAACCTGGCAGCCTTCCGAGGCCCCAATCCCGTGTTGGCCATCTGCTACAACGACAAGCTGCAGCGACTGCTCAACCTGTCGTATGGCGTCATTCCCGTCTATCAGAAAGAACACATCGGCTCCGAGCAGCTCTTCCTGGCTGCTGTCCGCATGCTGCGCCAGAAAGGCTATGTCGAGCTCGACGACAAGATAGCTTATCTCAGCGGTAACGTAGGCGCTGGCGGAGGCACCAAGTTCCTCGAGGTCAATACCGTGAAGGAGGTCTTCGACAAGAACTATCAGTTCCATCTGCCCAAGCTGTAAACCAGCAGGCATTGTCTTAAAAAATAAAAAAATAGAGCGAGATGTTGTCTTTCTCGCTTTTTTTCACTAACTTTGCACCAAATTGTGCATTTACGTATAATGGACCATATAAGAAACTTTTGCATCATTGCACATATTGATCATGGAAAGTCGACCTTGGCCGACCGTCTTTTGGAGTATACAAAGACCATTCAGGTGACGGAAGGACAGATGCTCGACGACATGGACCTGGAGCGCGAGCGAGGCATCACCATCAAGAGCCATGCCATCCAGATGGAATATGTGAAAGATGGTGAGAAATATATATTGAACCTCATCGACACCCCTGGACACGTCGACTTCTCCTACGAGGTCAGCCGTTCCATTGCGGCCTGCGAGGGAGCCCTGCTGGTGGTCGACGCCACACAAGGTGTGCAGGCACAGACCATCTCCAACCTCTACCTGGCCATCGACAACGACTTGGAAATCATTCCCGTCATCAACAAGATTGACATGCCCAGCGCCATGCCTGACGAGGTGGAGGACGAGATTGTAGACCTCATAGGCTGCGACCCGGAGGACATCATTCGCGCCTCAGGAAAGACCGGCGAGGGTGTCGAGGACATACTCAATGCCGTTGTAGAGCGCATCCCACATCCTACGGGCGACGAGCAGGCACCCCTGCAGGCGCTCATCTTCGACTCCGTGTTCAACTCGTTCCGAGGCATCATTGCTTACTTCAAGATTGTCAACGGCTCCATCCGTCAGGGCGACAAGGTGAAGTTCTTCAATACCGGCATGGAATACGATGCCGACGAGGTGGGCGTGCTCAAGATGGACATGATACCCCGCAAGGAGCTGCGCACAGGCGACGTAGGCTACATCATCTCAGGCATCAAGGACTCCAAGGAAGTCAAGGTGGGCGATACCATCACCCACGTGGCACGACCTTGCGAGAAAGCCATCGAGGGCTTCCAGGAAGTCAAGCCCATGGTGTTTGCCGGCGTCTATCCCATCGACCCCACCGACTATGAGAACCTGCGTGCCTCGCTCGAGAAGCTACAGCTGAACGACGCCTCGCTGACCTTTGTCCCTGAGACCTCTGTGGCTCTGGGCTTCGGCTTCCGTTGCGGATTCCTCGGACTGCTCCACATGGAGATTGTCCAGGAGCGTCTGGACCGCGAGTTCGACATGGACGTCATCACCACCGTGCCCAACGTAACCTATATGTGCTACACCAAGCAGCACGAGGAGAAAGAGGTGCACAACCCCTCTGGTCTGCCCGACCAGACCATGATAGACCATATTGAGGAACCATACATCAAAGCCTCCATCATAACCGCTGCCGACTACATCGGACCCATTATGACACTCTGCCTTGACAAGCGAGGCGAGCTCATCGACCAGCAGTACGTCTCTGGCGGACGTGTGGAGCTGCGTTTCATGCTGCCCCTGGGCGAGATTGTCATCGACTTCTACGACAAACTGAAGTCCATCTCCAAAGGCTATGCCTCGTTCGACTACCACATCGACTCCTTCCGTCCCTCCAAGCTCGTCAAGCTGGATATCCTGCTCAACGGCGAGCCCGTCGATGCACTCTCCACGCTGACGCATCAGGATAACGCCGTCAGCTTCGGACGTCGCATGTGCGAGAAACTCAAGGAGCTCATACCCCGTCAACAGTTCGACATCGCCATTCAGGCAGCCATCGGAGCCAAGATCATTGCCCGCGAGACCATCAAGCAGGTCCGCAAGGATGTGACCGCCAAGTGCTATGGCGGCGACGTCTCGCGTAAGCGCAAGCTACTGGAGAAGCAGAAGCGAGGCAAGAAGCGCATGAAGCAGATAGGCAATGTTGAAGTGCCGCAGAAAGCCTTCCTCGCCGTATTGAAACTCGACTAAAACAACAAACTATTTAAAGACCTTTTACTATATGACAACTATCGGACTGACAACAAGAGATATAGCGCGCGAGCTCGCACGTCGCTATAGTACCATGACCCATGATGAACTCGACGCGCTGGAAAGCATTCTGGTGCCTATGAAGTTCCAGAAAGGCGAGATGATTCTCCGCGAAGGCGAAGTCTGCGAGGCTATCTACTGGGTGGCCAAGGGACTCGTGCGCCAGTACTACTACAAGAACGGCAAGGAGCTCACAGAGTATATGGCTACCGAAAACCAGATATTCATGAGCATCGAGAGCCTGTTCAAGGAGCAGCCCTCGACGCAGCAGATACAGGCCATCGAGCCCACCATACTCTTTGCCCTCCCCAAGAAAGACCTGGAGCGCGAGGCAGTCAAGAATGTCAACATCCAGATGCTCTATCGTAAGATACTCGAGGAGTCACTCATCATCTCACAGGTACATGCCGACATGCTGCGTTTTGAGTCCGCTCAGGAACGCTATGCCAAGCTCGTCAAACGATCGCCCCAGCTAGTACTTCGTGCTCCGCTGGTATACATCGCCAGCTACCTGCAGATGACCCCCGAGACGCTCTCTCGCGTGCGTACCTCAGCTCTACTTGGCGAGAAGTGACCAAGTTGCGAAAAAACGGAATTCTTAAAACAAACTACTGAAAGTAAACATATCCGGGAACTCCTGTCCGAGACGGCCAGGCTCCTCCATAAACAGTCCGAACAGGGCGCTGCCTGAGCCAGACATGGCCGCATAGGTGGCGCCCATCTTATATAGCCTCTCCTTTACCTCGCCCAACTCAGGATGCAAGGCAAAGACACTCTCCTCGAAGTCGTTCGTCAGCGCACCACGCCACGCCTCCACAGGCCGTGCCGTCACCTCGCGGCAGCACAGCTCCGGATAGTGCGGACGAATCAGCGAGAAGGCCTCCCTCGTCGACACGGGAATGTCCGGACGCACCACGCCGATGTACCATCCCTTCAAGTCCAGGCTGACAGGCTCCAGACGCTCGCCGATGCCCTCAGCGTAACACGGCGTGCTTTTGATGAAGAAAGCGCAGTCCGCACCCAGCCGTGCCGCATACTGAATCATCTGCTCGTCGCTAAGCCCCAGCTCGAAGCTTTCGTTCAGCAGCCGTATCATGTAGGCGCAGTCGCTCGAGCCGCCTCCCATGCCAGCCTGCGTGGGAATGCCCTTCCACAGGTGCGCATGCAGACGGGGCAGGGTAGGGAAGTCCTCCTTCAGCAGCCCGTAGGCCCGCACCACCAGGTTGCGCTGCTCGTCGCCCAACAGCGTCTCAGCATTCGTCGCGGCAAACGTCACCTTCAGGTCGCAGTCCACCGCCGAGGGAAACCCCTCGCCCATCGGCTGAACCTCCAGCGCATCCTTCAGCGGTACAGGATAAAACACCGTCTGCAAGTCGTGATAGCCGTCAGCACGCTTCGCCACCACATTCAAACCCAGATTAATCTTTGCTATCGGATAAGTAATCATCGTCTTTCTTTTTCGCCTGCAAAGATACGAATAAGCGAGAAAAATGCAAAATAAATAGGCTATTTATTTCCATTTTCGAGATTTGTCAGGCCTTAACTCTCAATTCATCACTCGTAATACGAAGCACCTTCAGTCGTAATACGATGGCTACTCACTCGTAATACGACTTCCAGATGGGCTATTTGGGCCTGCGAAAGCAATAATTTGATGCATTTTTTGCCTTTACCGAGTGCAGGAATCTTAGGTGCAGAGAGTTTAGTGAAGTCGTATCTCATTGATTATTAGCTTTTTAGGTAAATTAATGCTTGGCAGCTTGTGACAGTTACAGTTGTGACAGTTGTTTTTTGAGGGTTCCCCTTTCCTTATAATATATATAATAATATATATAACTATTTATATATCAATTAGTTATATAATATATTGTAATATATTAAGGGTTGTGTACCCCCTCGTTTTTTAATTGTCACAACTGTAACTGTCACGCACGACCTGTTAACCATAACCCCGCTGTGACGTTATTTACCCTTACTGATAAACTTACCAAAACACGATTTTTGCCTAAATGCTTTGTGTTCTTGAAAAGTTTCTTTATCTTTGCACGGCAAAAAGTGAACTATGGAATATATGTCTCAGGAAGGCTACGACAAGCTCGTGGCTGAGCTCCGTCAGATGGAGAACGTTGAACTGCCTCAGGTAAGGGAGGCTATTGCGGAGGCGCGCGACAAAGGCGACCTCAGCGAGAATTTCGAGTACCATGCCGCCAAGCGCGAACAGGCGAGGCTGCTGGGCAGGATTCGCTTCAAACAGCGTGTGCTGGAGAATGCGCGTGTCATTGACATGTCGAAGCTGGCCAACGGTACAGTACAGTTGCTGAGCAAGGTGGAGATGACGAACCTGGGCAACAACAGCCGCATGACGTATACGATAGCGAGTCCGCACGAGGCGAACCTGCGCGAGGGTAAGATTTCGATTAAGTCGCCTATTGCGGAGGCGCTACTGAACAAGAAGGTGGGCGACGTGGTGGAGGTGCGTGTTCCTGCGGGGATGCTGAAGCTGCGCATAGAAAACATCAGCATGTAGGCTTCTATAAGGCCTGAGAGCCCTCTATATAATAAGGTGTAGGGTGTGTCGGAGGCCTGAAAAGGGGAAAAAGGATAGTTTTTTTGAAAAAAAACGGCGAAAAGTTTTGGTGGTTCCGAAAAAAGTAGTACCTTTGCATCCGCAATCGAGAGAGATGCTCCTCTACGGGGGATAAAACAAGCGGAAATAGCTCAGTTGGTAGAGCACAACCTTGCCAAGGTTGGGGTCGCGGGTCCGAGTCCCGTTTTCCGCTCAACTTGTTGAACAAAAAAGAGCATTAGGACGTTGGGTTCTAATGGTAAGAATGCCCAGGTGGCGGAATTGGTAGACGCGCACGTTTCAGGTGCGTGTGCCGCGAGGCGTGCAGGTTCGAGTCCTGTTCTGGGCACTCTCTTTTTTGGTCAGCGGTTAATTTATGATGGAGAGGTGGCGGAATTGGTAGACGCGCTACTTTGAGGGGGTAGTGTCAATTGCGACGTGGGAGTTCGAGTCTCCTCCTCTTCACGGAAAAACGAAATTATTCAGGCGGAAATAGCTCAGTTGGTAGAGCACAACCTTGCCAAGGTTGGGGTCGCGGGTCCGAGTCCCGTTTTCCGCTCTTTTTTTATACTACACACAGGAAAACAACCAAACTTTGATGAATTTATATCTAAGGTATTTTGACAGAGAGATTCTGGTAACGAATGTCGATGATGCCATTGCATTCCTTGCCGGAATTGAAGAAATAGGAATGAACGCTGCTCTTGACCGTGACATACGTGAATATGTTGCCAGCGATGTGCTTTACCCGAAGCGCTACAAGGTACGTCCGCGCGTTTATTTCATCATTATCAAGACTGACGCAGCCACGATGCGGGACTTCAAGGAAAAGAAGGCCACTCACCCGGCAGCAAACACTCCGAAGAATGCTCCCGCCATAGTGCGACTGAACGAGGAACGTTACGGATGGTATGAGGGTACCATCGACTTCAAACGTGTGCAGATGGTGCCGGGCACAGGTAAGTTCCAGTATCGCGACACGCGCTTTGTGGCTTGCTGCAAGGCTGAGTCGGGCCTGGAGTGCTACAACCGTATTGTGGACCACCTGATGGGACGTGTTGATCCGCGCAGCCAGTTCCCTTCTGCCAAGGGCAAGAACTTCAAGTTCCGCTACCTGGGAGACTGCAAGTAAGTTGAGTGTTAAGAACAGAAAGTTAACTATTAGAACATAGAATCGTTGCACGCTTATGAACAAGGTCATGCTGATAGGTAATGTGGGTGCTGAGCCTGAGATACGCTACGTGGAACAGGGAGTGGCTGTGGCCCGCCTGCGACTGGCGACTACCGAGCGCGGCTATACGCTGCAGAACGGCACGCAGGTGCCTGAACATACCGATTGGCATAGCATCATTCTCTGGCGCAAGCTGGCCGAGGTGGTGGAGAAATATGTGCATAAGGGTGACAAGCTGTATATAGAAGGTCGCATCCGCTATACCACTTACGACGATAAGCAGGGTCAGCGACGCAACATAACTGAGATTTGGGCAGACAATATGGAAATGCTGTCGCCCAAACCTACTGAATAATCATGGACGAGTATCTTCAAGTATTCAATGAGGTGACGCTTCTGTCACCATCGTTAGGAGCTATAGCGGCTGGTATTGCCGCCTGTCTGTTATTGCTGGTATCAGGATTTGCCTCAGGGTCGGAGATAGCCTTCTTCTCGCTGTCGCCAACAGACCTGAACGAGCTGGACGAGGAAAAGACGCCTAACGACGCACACATCAAGCAGCTACGCAATGAATCGGAGCGCACGCTGGCCACCATCCTGATAACGAACAACCTGGTAAACGTCACCATCATCATGCTGACCACCTACTTCTTCAACCACACGATAGACTTCGGCGGCTCGTGGTGGTTGCAGTTCTTGTTTATGACCGTACTGCTGACGTTTATCCTGCTGCTCTTTGGCGAGATTATGCCGAAGGTGTACAGCGGCCAGCATCCGTTGAGCTTCTGCAGAAGGGCCGTAGGTGGCGTGCTGTTCTTCAAGAAGCTGTTCTATCCCATTGCGACATTCGTCATGAAGTCGGGCCGACTGGCTGACAAGGTGGCTATCAAGGAGAATCACGTGCTGAGCGTGAACGACCTGGAGCAGGCTTTGGAGCTGACGGACAAGGAAGACATCAAGGAGGAGCAGCGCATGCTGGAAGGCATTGTGCGCTTCAGCGACGAGACGGCCAAGGAGATTATGACGTCACGTCAGGACGTGGTGGACCTGGACTTCAGCTCGTCGTTCCAGGAGGTGATGCAATGCGTGGTGGAGAACAACTACTCGCGCATTCCCGTCTATCAGGATAACAGCGACAACATTCGCGGCATTCTGTACATCAAGGACCTGCTGCCTCACCTGTCGAAGGGTAACAACTTCCGTTGGCAGTCGCTCATCCGTCCACCGTACTTCGTGCCTGAGACCAAGAAAATTGACGACCTGCTGCGCGAGTTCCAGGAGAATAAGGTTCACATCGCCATCGTGGTGGATGAGTTTGGCGGCACCAGCGGTATCGTGACGCTGGAGGATATCCTGGAGGAAATCGTGGGCGAGATAAACGATGAGTATGACGAGGATGAGAAATGGTATCAGCGCATCAACTCGAACACGTTTGTCTTTGAGGGCAAGACGCTGCTGAGCGACTTCTACAAGATTATGAAGGTGGACGACGACATCTTCAAGGAGGTAGAAGGCGACGCTGACTCGCTGGCAGGTCTGCTGCTGGAGATCAAGGGCGAATTCCCCAAGATGCACGAGAAGATAGACTATCAACAATTTACCTTCGAGATACTCGACATGGAAGAACGACGCATCTCAAAGGTAAAAGTAATAGTTCACGAAAAAGCTGCAGAGGCCTGATTACCAACCGTAATTGCTCCATCCCATCGTGCGGTTCCACTCCAGTTTAGTGGCATTCTTGTTGTAGGCATAGGTGCCTGCAGTATAGTTGGTGTTGTTCTGCGGGATGAACATGCTGACGCAACCCCAAACTTCCTCGTCCTGGTTGAGGCTGGGGAAGCCGTAGTAGAGGTTGGAGAAGATGGTCATCCACTTGAGCGACGGACGACTGAGGGGTACTGCCTGGTTGTAGACATTGAGCCAGGCGGCATAGTCAGACTCAGAGGCAAACTTGTTGATGAAGGCCTTCATGTCGTACATCACTTTACCCTCTCTGTGTAAATAATAAGGCATATTTCCGAGATCAAAAGCGTTAGGATAAGTGTAGGTAGGACCAAGCTTGTCGATGATGGCTTTTGTCTGCTTGGCTAAATCAGGAAGATACTGGGTATTGACGACTGCCAGGGGTACGCTGTAGCCACTAAGCTTCTCAGTACCGACATTTTGCACCTCGATGCTTGGATTCAGCTGATAGAAGTTGATATAGGTCTCGTAGTAGCTGTTGATAATGCCTGTATAGAGGCTGCTACCGCTCTTGAAGAACTCGGGAACCAGCTCGGCGTAGGGAGCACCATAGCCCGGAATCTCAGCAGGAGAGCCTATCATGTAGTTGGTGACATTGCGCAGCTCGTAGGCATCCTCGATACACATCATGTTACAGCAGTCGGCAAAGATGAACTGGAACTTGATGCCCAAAGCCTGCAAGGCAGCACGCATGGTGGGTATGTTCATCCATTTACCGACATCTGTAGTCGGGTCGTTGTTGCCGTTGTCGACACCATAGGCACGACGGCTTGAGGCGTTGGTGGTAGCAGGAATGGAGTCGTTCTCGATAAGCCACCCGCTGGCGTGTCCCCAAAGCACAAGGCCGTACTCCTTGGCTGGGCAATAGGAGGTGGCGCGCTGCAGCACCTCGCGGAAGTTGTCGCCGCTGGAGGCGTAGAAGTCAGCAGGATAGGTATAGAGCGTGTCGAGCTTGGTTGTCGTCGAGTTCCTGTCAATGCGGGCCAGGAAGGGCTTTTCCCTAGTGCTGGCACGATCGACAAAGATAATCAGCTTGTTGTCGTCGGACAGACTCTGGCCGCCGGTAATCATCTCGTCGATGTCTTCCTGAGCGAATCTTGACAAACGGTTCTCACCAGACATATAGACCACCACGGTACGCTGAGCGATGGTTGGCGTATCGCTATTACCATCATTGCTGCTGCACGATGCGAAGAGCAGCAATGCGCTTACAAAAGTGAAAAAATACTTCATAATAGTTATAATTTTCGGCAAAGTTACGAAAATTCTCCAACTCTCCACACTAAACTCTAAACTTTTTATTACCTTTGCAGCTAAATTTTCAGATAAAGATGAAGAAATTACTGTTTTTAATCACTATATGCTCACTTTTTGCTGACTATGCCTACGCCCAGGAAGAGGTAGAGGCGGAGCAGCAGGAGGACACCATTGTGGTGCCAAAGAGCAATCCCAACATTCTGTGCGAGGACACTTGCTCACACATTCACGGCATTGACCTGAGCCACTACCAGGGCAGCGTGTTCTGGGAGACGATAGGCGACAACACCAAGATGGCCTACGTCTATCTGAAGGCTACTGAGGGCGGCGACCGCATTGACGCGACTTTTGAACGCAACATAGAACTGGCTCATCGTTATGGGCTGAAGGTGGGCAGCTACCATTTCTACCGTCCTCTGACCGACCAGCAGAAGCAGCTGCAGAACTTCATGTCGCAATGTCTGCCTGGTGAGCAGGACCTGGTGCCAATGATAGACATTGAGTCTACGGGCGGGCTGTCGACGGATGTGTTCTGCGACTCGCTGTTCTACTTCCTCGACCTGGTGGAGGAGGCCTATCACCAGAAGCCGTTGCTCTACACCTTCCGCAACTTCTATAACAAGCATCTGAAGGGAAAGATAGACGACTACCAGCTGATGGTTGCCATGTATACCGAGGAGCCTCCCGTGCTGGCTGACGACCGCGACTACACCATGTGGCAGTATTCGGCCAAGGGACGTATTGTTGGCATCAACGGATATGTGGACAAGAGCCGTTTTATGGGAAAGCACAGCCTGAGGGAGATACGCTTTAAGCACTAATATATTAATAAGGTACAACTATAAATAATAGAAGGAGAAAAGAAGATGATTGTCAAATGTCCTGATTGTGGAAGAGAGATAGAGGTAGAGGAACCCAAACGTAGCCGTAAGGGTTGGTGGATAGCGCTTATCATCGTACTGTTGTTGGGAGTAGGGGCTGGTGGTGCCGGCTATTTCTTCTATGAGCAGACACAAGGTCAGAGCGAGCAGTATGCCTACGAGAATGCCATTCAGAGCAACGAGCCTGCTGTGCTGCAGAACTTCCTCGACATCTACGTGACTGCTCCGCAGGCGCATTGTGAAACGGTGACGGACCGTCTGGAGAAGCTCAAGAAGATTGAAGCGGAATGGATGAATGTCATCCGCAGCAAGTCGAAGACCGCCCTGCTCAAGTACATGAAGCTGTATCCGCAGAACGTACACAATATTGAGGCCAGGCTCATCATTGACTCGCTGGACTGGGAACTGGCGGCCAATGTGAACACGATAGCGTCGTACAAAAACTATCTGGACAATCATAGCGACGGACTGTACCTCGACGTTGCAAAGCACCTCTATGAAAGTCTGATTGACGAGGCCAAGAAACAGGCAGCCCAGCAGAAGGCCGATAGCATGAACGCTGCCATGCAACAGCAGGAGCCTCAGGCAATAGAGCTTCCGTCAAGTGGACTTTAAGCGTGAAGCAACGGGGGCTTACTCCTCGATGTTCTTGATGTTCTTGATGAGTTCGTTGGCATAGGCCGTCAGCGATCGCTTGGTCAGATGGTGCAGGGTGCCTTGCGAGCGCTCTACCTGTAGCAGGAAACGCTCGAGCAACTCCTCGTCTTTCTCTCCCCGCAAGTCGAGGAACATCTGCCGAAGGGTGGGGGACATCTGCAGGAAGAAGTCGTTCTCGTAAGCCTTGAGACCGTCGACAATCCAAGGCCCCAGCTGATATTTACTGACGATTTGATAGAGCTTGTTCCATTTCCACTCGGACATGGGCTCTATGCGTTCTAGCTCGTTGTCGTCTGCGTCGAGCAACAGCAGTCGTTCTATGTTTCGGATGATAACGTCTTTCATGAGTAGCGTTTTGGATATCTGAATATGATTGCCAGCAATGCCGCCACACCTATGGCCAGCGGATAATAGAGATAGGGTAGTATGCTGATAGGATTGAGCGAGGCCAGCCCGGCAGCTATCAGCAACTGTGCTCCGTAGGGTATGACTCCCTGCATCATACAAGAGAAGGTGTCGAGGATGGATGCTGCCTTACGACTGTCGACACCATAGCGGTCGCCTATCTGCTTGGTGATGCCTCCAACCGTCAGGATGGCTACAGTATTGTTGGCCGTACAGAGGTTGACCAGCGACACCAGCGCCGCAATAGAGAGTTCGGCACCCCGCTTGGTATGAACGTGCCGGGTGAGACGCTCGATGATGAAGTTGATGCCGCCCTGCTGCTTGACGATTTCCAGCAGTCCGCCAGCCATCATGGTAATGATGATGAGCTCGCCCATACCCACAATACCTTCGCCCATAGCCTGGAACCAGCTGAAGACGTCGAAAGTGCCGTCTGCAATGCCGATGACTCCTGTCAGCAGAATGCCCAGCGTCAGTACTGCCATCACATTGAGTCCGAAGACTGCTGTCACCAACACAGCCAGATAGGGTATCACCTTGACAAGGGCAACGTCGGAGGGCTGCTGAGGAATGGTGATTCCTGAGCCCATGAGGATGTAGACAACCAGGATAACCAATGCCGCAGGGATGACGATGAACGAGTTGACGCGGAACTTATCGCTCAGCCTGCAGCCTTGTGTAGTGGTAGCCATGATAGTGGTGTCGGAGATGACGGAGAGGTTGTCGCCAAAGAAGGAACCACCGACAATGATGGCTGTCATCAGGGGCACGGAGGCTCCTGTCTGCTGGGCGATGCCTGCAGCAATAGGGGTTAGGGCGACAATGGTGCCCACGCTGGTGCCGATGGATAAGGAGATGAAGCAGGCAGCCAGGAATTGTCCGGCCAGCAGCATCTCGTCGGGCATCATCAGCAGCGCCAGGCTGACAGTAGCGTCGATGGAGCCCATCAGCTTGGCAGAGTGGGCAAAAGCACCCGCCAGCACGAAAATCCACATCATAAGCATCATCTGCGTCGTACCGGCTCCCTTGCTGAAGACATTGATGCGCTCGCGGATGGGGCGTCCGCCATAAATAATGACGGCATAAATGCTGGCCATCATGAAGGCTACGGTGATGGGTACCTTATAAAAGTCGCGCGCAATAATGCTCGTGAGCAAATAGAGTACGATGAACACCATCAGAGGCGATAAAGCCAGCAATCCTTTCTTCATAATGGATGCAAAGGTACGAAGAAGTGTGTGAAAAACCAAACATTTGTCGCTTATACATTGCAAAATTTTGCTAAATACTTGCAGGGTTTAGATTTTTATTGTAACTTTGCACGAATAGAAAACAATTTATTTAATGTTAATCGTAATATTTATCTAACTTATGAGCCAAAAAAGAGTTTACCTCTTCGGTAATGGTAAGGCCGAAGGTAATGCAAAAATGCGTGAGGAACTGGGTGGTAAGGGTGCAAACCTTGCCGAGATGAACCACATTGGTGTGCCTGTTCCTCCAGGTTTCACAATCACTACAGACTGCTGTAACGAATACTATCAGGTAGGTCAGGAGAAGATTATGGAGTTGCTGAACGACGACGTGATGGCAGCTGTCAAGCACATCGAGGACTTGATGAACTGTAAGTTCGGCGATGCCCAGAATCCTCTGCTGGTATCTGTCCGTTCTGGTGCCCGTGCCTCAATGCCTGGTATGATGGACACCATCCTGAACCTTGGTTTGAACGACGAGGTTGCCGAGGGTATGGCTAAGAAGACAAATAATCCTCACTTCGTGTACGACTCTTATCGTCGTTTCGTACAGATGTACGGCGATGTTGTACTCGAGATGAAGCCCGTAAATAAAACTGATATCGATCCATTCGAGGAGATTATCGAGAAGGTTAAGAAGGAGAGCGGTGTTGTTCTGGATAAGGACCTCTCAGTAGAGGACCTGAAGAAGTTGGTTAAGCTGTTCAAGGCTGCCATCAAGGAGCGCACTGGTAAGGACTTCCCCAACGATCCTATCGAGCAGCTTTGGGGTGCTATCTGCGCTGTGTTCCGCAGCTGGATGAACGAGCGCGCTATCCTGTATCGTAAGATGGAGGGAATCCCCGACGAGTGGGGTACAGCTGTATCGGTAATGGCCATGGTATTCGGTAACATGGGCGATACATCAGCTACTGGTGTATGCTTCAGCCGCGATGCTGCTAATGGTGAGAACCTGTTC